>NZ_JAYGHR010000063.1:0-13759 GCF_034932365.1 Limnoraphis robusta BA-68 BA1
ATACCTCGCAGAATTGTTCAGGTTGTGGAACGAAAGTTCCGAAGACTTTATCGGTTCGTCTTCATCAATGCCCGAAATGCAATTTGGAGATGGATAGAGACGAAAACGCCGCGATTAACATTTTGTTGAAAGCATTAAACGCCGTGGGTCTCACGGTGTCAGCCTGTGGAGCCTTAGACAATAATCGGGCTATGAAGCAGGAACTTCTAAGAGCGACCTTAGAAGCTCACGTCAAGCGAAGCGCTGTGACGTGAGAGTGTCACTACAGATTGTAAAAATAGAGGACAGCTTTCCCGAGTCAGGTTAAAATTTAGGTATTCTTCCGGAGTCGGTAGAATGCTTTATAGCAATCAGAAATGATTTGTGAGAAATCTAAAAGCTGATAAAAAGTCTGAAACGACTTCCCATCTTACCTTTTGCCTTTTGCCTTTTGCCTAAGATTGCAAAGTTTGCGCTCCATTTTGGGAGACCTCCCACAGGCGTGCGCGTCTCTTGCGTTGGCCTAGCCTGCCGCAAAGCGGCTTAGTTCCTCCTCGCAGGCGTGACCCCAAGACGGGAGTGAGGGCTTCCTTAGCTGCTTGAGACGGAGCAGGGTCGCACCGGAAGACCGCACTTTGCGCTCTTGCCTTTTGCAAGAAGATCTTACACAGAACTCAGAAGGGACTGCTATATAATAATCAGCTTTACGATAAATTACCGAGAGTCGTCGGGAATCAACAAGCAAAAACGACACACAATAACAATTTTAGGGGGATGACGATGAAAAAAATACTGGTGATTGAAGATGATCAACCCATTAGAGTCAGTATTCTGGAACTGTTGACGATTGAAAAGTTTGAAGGGATAGGGGCGGAAGATGGAAATGAAGGTTTACAGCTCGCCAAAGAGCTTCAGCCGGATTTAATCATCTGTGATATTATGATGCCTGATCTTGATGGTTATAGCGTTTTATATGAATTACAACAAGATTCAGCGACAGCAAATATTCCCTTCATTTTTCTAACGGCTAAAACAGAACGTCAGGATCAACGTATCGGAATGGAATTAGGAGCGGATGATTATATTACAAAACCCTTTACCACCAGCGAACTGCTTGAAGCCGTTAAAACCCGACTCAAAAAGCAGGAACATTATTTATCACAATATAATCAAGAACTAGCTTATTCTCAAAAACTCAACGAAAAAATTAAAGCTTTAGAAGAAATGAGTCATTCTAAAGAAGAACTGCTCACCCAACTCTCTGAAGATTTACGCGCTCCGCTTTCGACGATTCAAATGGCGGTTAAACTGCTGAACATGACGCCATCTTCTCAAGTCGATCCCCTAAAACTGAAAGAAAGACAAAAACGTTATCTAAAAATTTTACAAGAGGAATGTAATCGAGAACTGGAAATTTTGAAACAAATTTGCAACATTAAACCGGAACAAACAACTTCAGAAACCAAACCCCTGCGTTGGGGTTAAAAGGTATAGGGAGATGGGGAGATGGTTACTTTGAAGGGCGGGTTTATATTAGTTATCGCTTAGATACATAAATCAATGGGGAACCCGCCCCTACAAGACTGTTAACTGTCTCCCTAAATCATTAAGTTTCATCGATTCAAAGCTGACCAAACCTCTAACTTGGTTTCGACTCGACGGATCACCTCATCTGTAAAGTCACTCATCATCATCTGACCCCCTAAATCGGGAGTGGCTTTACCCTCGTGTAGCGTTTCAAACACACTCTCATAGATAGCCCGAGAAGCCCGTTCCGCCTCGGGAGTTCCCACATAAACCAACAACGCCGCCCCCGCCAAAATCATCGCCATCGGATTGGCAATATTTTTCCCAAACAAAGCCGGAGCGGTACCATGTGGGGCTTCCGCCATCACGGTTGTCACTTGAGTTGCTGTTTGATCAAACCCCAAGACGATACTCTCTGAACCTGCTATACTGCCATACATTTGCAGTACCATATCAGAAAGCAAGTCTCCATCGCGGTTCAATGCTGGAATCACCAACGCCTCGCCACTGGTTTGTAAGAGTAAGGCAAAAGTAGCATCAATCAACAAGGGTTGATAGGCAACATGGGGATAACGTTGAGACGCCGCATCCAATTCTTCCTTAAACATCCCCTCGTACAGGGGACTAACGGTAAATTTGGGGCCACCAAACACCTTCGCACCGACACGACGGGCGTATTGGAAGGTAAATTCAGCCACCGCCCGACAGGTGAGACGAGAAATTTTTGAAGTGCGGAAGGCGATTTCATCTCCATTTTCCCCAGACTCCCGCCACTCTTTAGCCCCGTAAGCGTCATCAACCGCCATACGGACAATGGCAATCGGTGCATAGACTCCGCCAATGGGGCGAATACTGGGAATTCGTCGGCCAATGCGTAAAATCACTTTCGCCTGCAATGCCGAGCGTAAAATGGCGTTAGGACTGCCGACATCGCCGGGAATTTCCGGGGTAATCGTAGCCGCTTTCAGGGCGAGTCTGCTTTCACAGGCGGCTTGGGCTGCTTGATGAACGACTTGATTGTTAGTGGCTCGGCGATTTTCTAAACTCAGATCAAAATCAAGAAAGTTCAAGGGCTGGCGAATCACGGAGGGGTTGAGGACGCGCAAGGCTTCAGCGAGTAATTCTTCTCCGGTTTGATCGCCGTGCATGACGACGAGATTGGGGATATGTTCGCTCATCAGCACAGGAATTGACTTAGGATCGTACTTAAGATATCACTAAAGTTATGCAAATTGCTAGTCTGCTCAAGAAATTTGAAGATTACATTCAATTCCCGATTGAAGTCGTTCATTGCGTTCATCTATTTTCTAGAATTCTTGTTGTATGCTGAATAAACTGGCTTTTCCTGTGATTGGCATCAGCATTTTAATGGTGCTTATCTTTGGCTTACTTTCCTGGAAAACTTCTAATCCGGTTGATCATTTAACAATTGCGACCGGAGCAAGAGATGGCGAATATTATGCTTTTTCTCAAGCTTTTTCTGAGGTAGTCTCTCAACACCAACCCAGAATTAAAATTAATGTGATTGAAACGGATGGCTCGAGCAGCAATCTAGACTTGCTACAAAGTCAAAAAGCGGATTTAGCTCTGGTTCAAAGTGATCTCTCGATTCCACCCGATACTCAAGCGGTTGCTTTTTTATTTCCGGAAATGTTTCATTTGATCGCGACTGAACAATCAAAAATTAACCAGGTTAGTGATCTCAAAGGAAAACGGATTGCTTTGATGCCAAAAGGAAGCGGTTCTTATAAATTATTTTGGGTATTGAGTCAGCATTATGGGTTAAAAGCTGGGGATTTTGAAACGATTTCTGTTCCTCCTGATCAAGCCTATACTTTACTCAGTCAGGGAAAAGTTGATGCTTTGTTTCGCGTGATTGCTTTGGGAAATGTCGGAATTAATCAACTGCTGAGTTCAGGAAAAAACCGTTTAATTCCCATAGAACAAGCTGCTGCATTGCAACTGTTTCAACCCGCTTTAGAAGCCCGTGAAATTCCCAGGGGAACTTATAATGGTTCGATTCCTATTCCGGCTAAAAATTTACCGATTGTTGCTCTAAGATCGGTTTTAATTGCCCATAAAGATGTCAATAAAGATGTGATTTATGAAATGACCAGAATTTTATTTGAATCTCGCAATGAATTAATGGCTAAAACTCCGCAAGCCGCGATGATTCATCAACCGGAATCTTTAAAAGATTTCTGGTTTTCTTTTCATCCTGGAGCGAAAGCTTACTATTACCAAGACGAACCAACATTTTTAGAAAAATATGCTGAACCGATGGGGTTTGTGCTTTCAGCTTCAGTGTTGGGAATTTCTACGCTTTGGCAATTTAGACTTTGGTTTAAAGGACGACAAAAAAATCGAGCAGATTTCTATAATTTAGAACTTCTGAGCTTAATTGATCAAATTAACTCGACTCAAACCCTTGAAGAATTAAAAAGTCTTCGTCGGCAATTATTTACAATCTTTAAAGAAGTGATTGTTGATTTGGATAAAGATCGAATTTCTTCAGAATCTTTTCAATCTTTTACGTTTACTTGGGAAGTGGCGATCGCTTCCATTCGTCATCAAGAAAATCTCCTGCTATCTTCTGATAATCAAAACCTCCTTAAATCACCATTAAGTTAAAATAGTTGACTCATAAATCAGATCTAACTAAAACACAATCGCCATCTTTTTTAGCTTGTTTGAGTGCTTTATTTGCCAGTTCAATTAAAGTTATAGCTTCTCGAATAGGAGTCGGTAAGGTACTGGTAACGCCTAAACTTATGGTCACATAATAATTCATCGGAAAACCTTGATGGGGAATCTGTAATAATTTCACCCGAGTCCGAATGGCTTCCGCCACTTTAACCCCACCTTCTAGATGAGTATTCGGTAAAAGAATGGCAAATTTTTGCTGATCATAACGAGCGACCAAATCCCCTGGTCGTTTAGCGGTTTCGAGCAGAACAGCCGCCACCAACTGCAAGCAGGAATCTCCGGCGGCATTTCCATAGGTTTGATTGTAATGTTCTAAACCATCAATTTCACAGAGAATTAAAGAAATAGAGGATGACTCCCGTTGTAATCGTTTCCACTCAATTTCGAGCATCTCATCAAAGTAGCGATTATTAGAAATTTGAGTGAGATCATCTTTAATTTTTTGTTGTTTTAACTGGTCTTGAAGCGCGTGAAATTGTGCAGATAATTGAGCTTGTTGAATGGCAATGGCGACTTGAGTTGCAATTTGAGTAAAAAAATCTAATTCTGAGGGTTGCCAATATCGATGACTACATTGATGAACCACAAGCATTCCCCAAAGTTGAGGTTGACCCGGTTGTTCTAACTGACAATTGTGGATTAAAATCGGCACAATCAGTTCAGATACAATTCCTAGCTGCAACTGTTGGGTATGAATTGACGAATCAATTTCTGAAGGATTACAAACTTTTCCTTGCTGAAGTTGGTGTAAAATTTGATCAGAGTTCCAGGAACTATACAGAATGTTTTTCAGGCTAATGATTTGAGGACTAGATAGAGCTTCGGAAAGCAGGGTTTCTAGATTTACGATAGGCCGATGATAGATTAAAACCCGATCAGCCCGGATAATTTTTTGAATATCAGTTGCACTTTTATCGAGAATTTCTTTGAGACTTGCTCCTCTATAAATTGCCTCAGAAATTTTGCCCAGTGCATACTCACGCTCTTGGAGCAGATAGCATTGAGTTTCCCATGAATCATATTTATTCATACTCCAGATGTGATCAAATAACAAATGATTGGATTTGGCTATTGATTGACCTGTTGATCAGGCGGATTTTAGCTTTTAGTTCTAGTTTAACCTCGTTTACAGATTTGTAACTCATTTTTGGGGGGGCGGATACCCTTCTCAACAAAAATCTGTAACAAACCTGAAAATTGGTCTGCACAACTGAGGCTTTAATTGGCTGCTGCAAAAACGCGATCGCGTCCGTTTGTTTTGGCTTGGTAGAGGGCTTGATCGGCTCGGAAAATTAAGGTTTCTGGCCTAAAAGGTGACTCAGGAATCAGGCTGGCGACCCCAACGCTAATCGTGATATAGGGTTCAACTGGACAGTTTTTATGGGGAATTTGCAGCGATCGCACTTCAGCACAAATTGTTTCAGCGACTAAAATAGCACCTTCCTTATCCGTTTTTGGTAAAATGATCGCAAATTCTTCCCCTCCATAACGGGCGACTAAATCTCCTGATCGCTTCACGGTTTTTCGCAATGCCTCAGCAACCTGTTGTAAGCTATTATCTCCGGCTAAATGACCATAGGTATCGTTGTAGCGTTTAAAATAGTCAATATCACAAAGAATCAGCGATAAAGGAGCCGCTTCTCGCTGTAGGCGATTCCATTCTTTGTGTAATGTTTCCTCAAAGAAACGATGATTTGCAACTCGAGTTAAACCGTCAGTCATTGCCATTTTTTCGAGTTCTTGATTCGCGGTTTTGAGTTGCTCATAAAGTTCCGCTTGTTGAATCGCAACGGCTATCGGTGTCGCCAATTGTTCAAGCAAGAGAATTTCCCATTTTTCCCAACGACGAGTTTGATTGAGCTGATAAGCAATTAACACACCCCATAAGTGATTTTTATGGCATGAACCCGTTGACGAATCTTGAGTAATAATCGGGATAATTAACTCAGAAGTTATCCCAAATAAAAGCCAAAAAATTTGGATATTTGCTTCGAGATTAGCTTGATTAATATCATCAATACTACTAATTATTCCTTGTTCTAGCAATGATAAATATTTTTGAGGAATTAAAACATCATTCGGTAAATTTTGGAAAACCTTTGCTAAATTTGCAGTAAAAGAATTAGCAACAATATTTCCTTGCTGCTCAGAAATAATGTGATAAAATAATACTCCATCAGCTTTCAAGAGTTGTCTAACTTCAGCAACCGTCGTTTGTAGAATTTTTTCTAGACTTAAAGATTGACGAATCCGTTGAGTCATCCCGCTCAAAATTCGATTTTGTTCTAACTGATGATGAAGTTGCAGTTCGAGTTGTTTGCGTTTCGTTATATCTCGCCCAATCCAAAGCAATTCTTGACGTTCAAAGGGATTTCGACTAAAGATAGAACAGGAAAAAGAGATAATAATCTCTCGTCCGGTTTGGGTTTTACAGTCAACTTCAAAACTATCAGAATGAGTGGTTTCTAGGATAAAATCTGATAAATCAACAGAATTTTTAGAACGTCGCTTAGAAAAAACATGAAGGATCGATTGATTAATTAATTCATCTTCACGATACTCTAATATATTTTGAGTCGCTTGATTAACTTTAGTAATAATTCCTGATGAGTTTGTAATTAACAACATATCATTCATCGAGTGAATGATTTTATTCGTATAATGGTTCGCTTGTTCGAGTCGGGAGACTGAGAGTTCATATTCTTTGTAAATCTGGCTGTATTTTTGCTCTCTGATCATCCATTCAGTCTTGTTATCAAATAAAATAATAATTTCTCCATCTAAATAGGTAAACTCTTCATTTTTGAAAAGATAAACATCAAAATATACTGGAGAAGTCGTTTCTAAATTTCTGGCAATTCCTTTTAACTCAAAGTGACTAATTTTTTCTTCCAAAAGTTGGTCAAAAATATCTTCAAGTCCCATTAACTCAGGAAAGCTCAGACTAATCTCGTTTCCATGTTTAACATTTGTAGGACAATCAGAAAATCGACCAACATTTAGAGAAAATTCGACAATAATACTGTCATTATTTATAGCAATATATTCATATTCTATCTGACGTGGAGCGAAAAAATTTTTGAGTAACTCATTCATAGGTTAATTTATCAAACTCTTTTCACTAAAAACTTCAAAAAAATAAATTCATACATTCTCTTTTTAGAATCAAAACTTAGAAATAAACTGATGAGATAACACCTGAAAGATTTCATCTACATAGGCTCCTGTTTTTGCCGAGGTTTGATAAGTTGATAAGATTTTATTTTTATCATTTTTTTTTGAATCAAATGATCTCTGAACTAATCCCTCCAGGCTTTCAGGAGCAAGCAAATCAACTTTATTTAACGCAATCACAATCCACCCTTTTGGATTAACAGATAAAAATAAATCAATATGTTCAGGAATATGATCCAAAGTATCTGAACGAGTCACATCCCCCACTACGACCACACCACTCGCCCCTTGTAAATAACTCGGCGTAATTCCTTTAAACTTTGTATGACCTTCTAAATCCCAAATTAACAGTTGAATTGAATGCTCAGATTGAGTATCAGTTGCCACTAAATCCACTTGTTTTCGAGAAATTTTGACCCCGACTGTCGAGAGATACTGATCACTAAACTGACGATCTACAAACCGACGAATTAAACTTGTTTTTCCCACTCCAAAGTCACCTACTAAACAAATTTTTTTAGAAATTACAGACATGACTACTTACCCAGATCTTCTCGTGGTATTATCTCAAAAATGACAGCTCGACTCAACCATTCTGGGTGATTTTCCTCAACTCCAGGTGGAGGTTCATTTTTTCCGATTGCGGTCATCCGTCTGCGATCAATCCCATAACTTTCTAAAGCCGTTTGTACTGCTTGCGATCGCTTCAGCGCCAACTTAGGATTTCTTTTCAACTTTTCTGCTGAATGAGTATACCCCACAATCTTAACATCCAAATTTGGATATTGCTTCAAATATTGAGAGATCGGATAAATTTTAATAATCATATCTTCCGAGTTAAATTCGGGAGAATTCAGATTAAAATAAATTCGGGTTGCAATCGGTAAAGGTTCAACTTGTACCGTTGTCAAAACTGACTTAACCCCCTTAATTTTCTCGAAAGCTTGAGTCACTTTTTCCAGATCAACTTGCTGAAGTACGGTTCCTGCAATTTTAACTTGATCGGGTTCATACTGAGTTGAAATCGAGATCCCATTCATTTGATTCAAAGTCTCCGTCATCCGTTTAACTTCAGCTTCAACTAATACTGGATCAGCCGGAACTTCAACAGCTATAATATCATTCTCAACCGTAAAATTCGGTACAATTTGCTGCACAATAGCTCCTGCTTTCTCTCGTAATCGCTGATTCGGTAGTTTTCCATTCAAAATCACGGTATTACCCTGAGCATCTACCGCTAAACGATAAATTGCTAATTCAGGTTCAGAATCTAGAGCTTGAGTCACTTGAGTTTCCAGGCGATGAATCACATGATTGCGATATTGAACAATGGCTAAAGGAATCAAAACTGAACCCAAAATCACACAACTGAGAACTAATAAAGTTTTTGGAGATTTACCTTGCTGTTGCTTTGATCCCACTTCCATCAGCTTTTCTAACTCCGCTTTAATCTCAGGGGGAATTGTTTCAGGATCACCATCAAACGTTTCAATTGCAGTTCCATAGTTTTGGGTAATTTTAATCAGCGTTTTTCTAATTTTTTGGAGAAAATGCTTGCGAATTTCTCCTTTAAGAATCACCGCTAGATAACAATATCCAGCTACTTCAATCACAATTCTAGAATCCCCATATTCAATCTCATTAAGTTCTTGAATTTCATCCGCTTGTACAATACAATCATTGACAAAACTCCGAATCGCTGTCAGCATTCCAGCCAACATTTCCGATTCGAGTTGAGCCTCATTAGACTGCTGAACCTCTGAAATAATCAAACCTGAACCTTTATGAATCAAAAATACTGCTAGAACTGTACATTTTATGACTTCCTGTAAAATCAATTCAGCCTCAGAAACCCCCTGGACTCTCGCTCGAATTTTGCGGTTAATCCCCTCTACACTTAAAGCATTTGAAACCTTATCATTAATTTCTCGAATCGCTTCACCCAAATAGCGAGTAATCGTACTTCCAATCACAGGATAAAGCGCATCAACCATCGAATCTCGCTCTAAACTCACCTGTTCTTTAATCACTTTACCCATTGTTGGCGCCAAAGCATCCACAATTTCATCTCGATCTATCCGAATTTGTTCTCGAATCGCCGCCCCAATTTCTGGACCAATTGCTAGGGCAATTTCTTGGGGAGAATTGCGAATTTGATGTTTAATCGCTTCGGGAATCAAATCTGCAATTGCTGCACTCATTTGTTCTCGATTATCCCTAGATTTAGCGATAATAATCTCATCAATAATTGGCTTCAAAGCCTGAATCACATCTTCTTTAGAATGATTAATTTTATGACTCAAAATATCCGCAATCCAGGGACGAATTAACTGCATCAGTTGTTCCGGTTCATAAATCTGATACTCTAAAGACTTTAACTGAGTAGAAATTCCTTCAAGTAACTGACGAACTTCCGGTAAATCAGACTCAAAAAGTTGCTGTTTTAATTGTTCAAAATCGGAGCGTGTCGAGCCAAAAATTAAATCTTGCAGTTGTTCCAATGAGTCATCAGAAGCAGACCCCCTAGACTCAACACTTAAACCCTGTAACTGTTCTAAAAAATCGAATGTTTCATCAGAAATAGATTCGATCTCAGATTCACCCGTTGAGGTGATCTTCTCCTCTGTTTTTTCCGCTTCAATTGGAGCAACCGAATAACTGACATCAACCGCATCAGAGGGAACTTCTAACAAAGTTTGCAGAGAAATTAGATCAATTTCCTTCTCTGATGGCTTTGATTTAGGCTGATCTCTTTCTCTAAACGTTTGAGAATTGGCTTGAGTAAAGTTAACTTGCTCCGAAGTAGATAAAGGTTCTGATTTTTGATAAATCTCCGACTTTTCTACAGGTTTTACCGAAGATTGAGTCGGAGAGGGATTAACAGCCTCAAATAAAACTTCAAAGCCTTTTGATTCAACAGATTTCTCGGGTTTTGAGGAGCCTAACGGTTGATCTGACGAGAGGTTTTCTTTCGGTTGTTCAGACTCATTCGAGTGAGGTAAAATATCCGATTCGGGAGATGTTGAAACTTGACCCTGATATCTTTGTAAATCAAGCAACAGTTCAAGTAAAGGCTCTAACGCTTTTACCTCTGAAGCCTTTGATTGATCAACCGGAGATGCACTGGAATCAAACGAAGAAGAATTAGGTTTTTTTCTTGAGACTGCCATCACGATATCCTAACGATTGATGTTATCTTTCAGGAAGTAAATAATCCCCATTTACCTGTTTTTCAGTTGCTCCCTTCAAAGCCGGGACAAACTCCGTTTTTTTCAGTCTCATTCCCACTTCAAACAAAATTTCAGCCATTTCACCCCGAGCGACTTTTGCTTCACTTAAATGAGCAAAACGACGTTCTAACTCCTCAAAAACTTGAGTTCTCAGCGTTTGAATTTCCTCATGCAGCTTATCTCTAGATTGAGAGATTTCTGACTTCATCGCCTTCGTTTGATTTTCTACATTGTCTCGAATCGCATCAATACTATGAGAAAACTTGCGATTCGTTCCCTCCAGTTGATGGCGAATATCAGCCGTTTCTTCTTGAGTGCTGAGAGTTAAAGTTTTAATTTTTTTGTCAACTACATCTACAGAGATATGAAGTTCACTCAACAACGCCATCCGCATTTGTTCAATCCGATCCTGAAGATTTTGTTGAATCAAAGACAGATTTGACTCCAATTGCTCAAAACGATTATTGTATTCTCTGGCTTGCCCTCCGAACAAAATATCACGAATTTGATCGATATTTCCCAGGCGTTCCCGCATTTCTTCTTTAGATATTTCAGCCATGAGTTTTTTGTACCTGTAATTTGACAAAGGGTTTAAATTGAGTTGCTATCCAAATTAGCACACTCACCTGTTTAATCTTAGTTTAACTTGCACAGTCAGTCAGACTCTAATCAAATTTTATCAGTCTAAACCGTTTCAGAATCGGAATTCCCTCAACCTCAACATCGGTTTCCCTCAACACCCACAGTCAGTAGAGCGGTACAATAAAACCAGTCCTCTCTCAACCTCATGCCATCTATGACCAGTGCTACATCGGTAAAAACCGAATACGAAGTGATTATTGGACTAGAAACCCATTGTCAACTGAGTACAGAAACCAAAATCTTCTCAAATTCTTCCACTGCCTTTGGTGCCGATCCCAACACCAATATTGATCCCATTTGCATGGGACTCCCCGGAGTTCTCCCTGTCCTCAACGAAAAAGTGTTAGAGTACGCGGTTAAAGCCGGGTTAGCCCTGAACTGCGAAATTGCGTCCTATAGTAAATTTGATCGTAAGCAATATTTCTATCCCGATCTGCCTAAAAATTATCAGATTTCTCAATACGATCTCCCCATCGCTGAAAACGGTTGGTTAGAAATTGAGATCGTCGATGAACAAGGAAACGTCACCCGCAAAAAAATCGGCATCACTCGCCTACACATGGAAGAAGACGCCGGAAAACTGGTTCACGCTGGAAGTAGCGATCGCCTTTCCGGTTCGACTCACTCGATGGTAGATTATAATCGCGCCGGAATTCCCCTCGTTGAAATTGTTTCTGAACCGGATATTCGTTCCGGGGTAGAAGCGGCTGAATATGCTCAAGAATTGCGGCGAATTATGCGTTATCTGGGCGTCAGCGATGGCAATATGCAAGAAGGTTCCTTGCGGTGTGATGTTAATATTTCTGTGCGTCCCGTTGGACAAAAAGAATTTGGTACGAAAGTAGAAATCAAAAATATGAACTCCTTTAGTGCCATTCAACGCGCCATCGATTACGAAATTCAACGGCAAATTACCGCCCTCGAAACTGGAGAAAAAATCCGTCAAGAAACCCGTTTATGGGAAGAAGGATCGCAACGCACGATTAGTATGCGGAGCAAAGAAGGTTCAAGTGATTATCGTTATTTTCCTGAACCCGATCTGCCTCCGATTGAAGTTTCACCCGAACAATTAGAAGCCTGGAAAGTAGAACTTCCTGAACTTCCCGCCCAAAAACGTCATCGCTATGAAACCGAACTGGGATTATCCGCCTATGATACTCGTGTTTTAACCGATGATCGCTCTGTTTCTGAATATTTTGAAAGCACCATTCAAGCCGGAGCCGATACCAAACAAGCCGTGAACTGGGTGATGGGAGATATTACTGCTTATCTCAAAAATGAAAAACTCACCATTGGCGAAATCTCCCTGAAACCCGAGGGTTTGGCTGAGTTAATTGGTTTAATTGAAGCCGGAACCATTAGCGGTAAAATCGCTAAAGATCTTCTCCCAGAGTTGTTATCAAAAGGCGGTTCACCGAAAACGTTAGTCGAGAAAAAAGGCTTAGTTCAAATTTCCGATACGGGTGAGTTGGAAAATATTATTGATGAAGTGTTAGCCGCTCATCCCAGTGAAGTTGAACTCTTCAAAAATGGAAAAACGAAACTACAAGGCTTTTTTGTTGGGCAAATTATGAAGAAAACCCAAGGACGAGCTGATCCGAAGTTAACCAATCAGTTGTTAGCTAAAAAGTTGAGTTCCTAAGCATTTATCACCTCTTGATTTCCCTTTGTAGCCCCTTCTAAACATCAGGAGGGCTATTTTTTTGAGGTGTTTGGAAAACAGATATATAGACAAACTGTATATGATCCTCTATAATTATTAGAGGTGATGATTATTAATCATTATTAACTTAGCTCTTGCTGAGATGTTCTCGCTTTTGAAAACATCAAACGACAACCCCGAGAACAGGAATTAACCCTCAACCCCGATGCAGAGGAAAAATTACCTAACGCAAACGCCAGCTTTTTTCGACAGACACCCCATATTCTACCCCGAGAAGAACACCTCTGACTTCCTTCTACTCGCGTGTTTCAGCCGAGCGTAGGTTATTTCATTTGATGGATATTTCCTCTAGCTTTACTCAATCTTTATAAACAACCGATAACTCTTTACCGAAACTTTAAATGAGGGGCTTGACCCCACACCCTTTAATGGTTATATTGTGATAGTAGATGCACCCTGATGGTAGGGAGAGTTGCCAAAGCGACTCTCTCTTTTCTTTTGTAATGTTTTTTAACCCCCCTAAAAACGTGATCAGCTAGTCAGTCTGATCGGCAGGTAATCATTAGTAATTTTTGAATTTTTATGATCAGACTTTACAAAAGCTTTACAAGAAACCGGGTATTTTTTTACAGAATCTTTAAAGTCAAAGCTTGACTTTATAAGGGAGATTGAGACATGATAATAACAGATGCACCCAGATGGTAGGGGGAGTTGCTCAAGCGGCTCTCTCTCTTTATTTTTAGAGTAAATATCAATAAGCTCAAGAAAAATTCAACACAAAAGCTTGATAAAAACCCGGTATTTTTTACAGAATCTTTAAACTAAAAGCTTGACTTTA
>NZ_JAYGHR010000063.1:13859-146218 GCF_034932365.1 Limnoraphis robusta BA-68 BA1
TAAGGGAGATTGAGACATGATAATAACAGATGCACCCAGATGGTAGGGGGAGTTGCTCAAGCGGCTCTCTCTCTTTATTTTTAGAGAAAATATCAATAATATCAACAAAAATTCAACACAAAAGCTTTACAAGAAACCCGGTGTTTTTTACAGAATCTTTAAAGTAAAAGCTTGACTTTATAAGGGAGATTGAGACATGATAATAACAGATGCACCCAGATGGTAGGGGGAGTTGCTCAAGCGGCTCTCTCTCTTTATTTTTAGAGAAAATATCAATAATATCAACAAAAATTCAACACAAAAGCTTGATAAAAACCGAGTATTTTTTACAGAATCTTTAAAGTAAAAGCTTGACTTTATAAGGGAGATTGAGACATGATAATAACAGATGCACCCAGATGGTAGGGGGAGTTGCTCAAGCGGCTCTCTCTCTTTATTTTTTAAAGGAATATCAATCATCAAACCGAGATTCGAGATGAAAATAGCTCGGAAATTTTAGGAATTAATCGGCACTACATTCGCTCCTACGCCAAAAAAATCACCAACTCCACACAAACAGTTCTCTTAGCGCGAGAAGTTTCGGTATAACAGAAGCAGTAAAAACACTGCTCAAACCAACTCCAGATGAAAGAACAACCCGATCAGTTATTCAAACAAGGCATTCTACAATACCAAAGCCACCAATATGAAGCAGCCCTGCAAACTTGGAAAGAAGCCCTGATCCTGTATCAAGATCTCAGCGATCGCAAACGAGAGGGCGCTACATGGGGAAATCTCGGTGTAGCCTACGAAGCCTTGGGAGATCTGACTCAAGCAATAGACTGTTATCAGCAACATTTGGCGATCGCGAAAGAAATACAAGATCTCAAAGGAGAAGTCAACGCCCTGGGGAACTTGGGGAATGCTGACTCGACGCAAGGAAACTATGCCCAAGCGATCAACTATCAGCAGCAACGGTTAGCGATCGCCCGTCAACTCCAGGATCTACAAACCATAGCCCAAACCCTCTCCAGTTTAGCCATAGCCTATCACGGCTTAGGTGACATTTCCCAGGCGATTGAATACTATCAGCAACAGTTGGCGATCGCCCAACAAACCGACAACCGCCCCAGTCAAGGAAACGCCCTGAAAAATTTAAGACTCGCCTATCAAACCCTCGGAGAAGACACTGCCGCCCAAACCTGCTATCTACAGCAATGGGAAATCCTGCATCAGTGGTTCCTAGACGAAAAGAGCGATGAATTTGTGCGAATCGTTCAAACCGTTGGTTTAGACCTGTTAGAAGACCTCGCAGGGGCAGATATGAGCGGTTTTGACCTGTACTATGCAGACCTCAAAGGCGTTAACCTGAAAAATGCTAATCTCTCCCAAGTTAACTTAAGCCTAGCTGACTTGAGTATGGCCCAACTCACCGGGGTAAACCTCACCCAAGCCATCCTGAGTAACGCCAACCTGCGAGATGCTGATCTCAGCCATGCTAATCTTTATCAAGCCGATTTACGAACGAAACTCCCTCGTGCTAACCTAAGCTATGCCAATCTTAGTCAAGCTAATCTCAGTAGTGCTTATTTACCCCAAGCCAACTTGAGTTATGCTAACTTGCACTCAGCCAACCTGAAATATGCTGACTTGAGTGGGGTGAATTTCACTAATGCCAACTTGCAGGATGCAGACTTCAGTCGGGCTGAGTTGAAAGATGCCATTGTCGATCAAGTTTGCTTTACAAAGGCGATCGGAATTTCTCGACGGGTTCAAGCTGAGTTAGTCGAACGGGGAGCTATTTTTGAAGACAATGAATAATTGTCTTGGCTGATCACTTGAATGCTGAAAATTTAACTTTAACCTCAGATTAGTAACAGATAGTTGATAATTGCAATGACTCGTGTAGAAGGATTATGGCCGCAAAATATTAGTCCAAATCGACTAGCGGTGTTAGAGTGTAAGTTA
Organism: Limnoraphis robusta BA-68 BA1; assembly: GCF_034932365.1. Classification (NCBI taxonomy): domain Bacteria; kingdom Bacillati; phylum Cyanobacteriota; class Cyanophyceae; order Oscillatoriales; family Sirenicapillariaceae; genus Limnoraphis; species Limnoraphis robusta. The sequence goes on from NZ_JAYGHR010000063.1 coordinate 15,807, forward strand.
GCCAAATGGTTGCGATCGCAGGGCTTGAAATCAGAAATTAAAGTTGATAATCTACAAGTCCTCACCCAACAAGCCGCAGCCGCAGGATGTGATTTTTCTCAAATGCAAAACAATATTCATACCATTGTTGAAGCGAAAACGGACAACTTTTTAGAATTGGCAAATCTTGCCGATTTAAACCCCTTAGAAGATTTTGCCGGATCGAGACTCCTGGGAGCCAATTTAACCGGTTTAGATTTGAGTGGAGTTGAGTTTAGAGGAGCCTATTTGAGAGGATCAGATTTAAGTGATGCTGATTTAAGTAATGCGAATTTGCAAGGTGTTAATTTGAGTGGGGCTGACTTGAGTGGAGCATTATTAAGTGATGCGAATTTAACTCAAGCTGATTTACATCGGGCGAGTTTAGCGTTAGCCAATTTAAGTGGAGCAAATTTAACAAAGGCTAATTTAACAGAAGCGAATTTAAGTAATTGTAATTTGAGTGATGCGAATTTAAGCGATGCTATTCTCAAAGATGCTAATTTAACTCAAGCAGGTTTAGCGTTAACTAATCTCACCAATGCCGACTTTACCGGAGCCAACGTTAAACAAGCGAGAATGTGGCATGATGCAGGTTTATCGGAACAAGTCAAGCAGGATTTAATCAAACGAGGAGCTATTTTTGAGGAGTAAAATAATCTGATTTTCTAAAAGAGTTCTGAATTATTGAGGGTTTAAAACTTGTTCAACGGTTAACGTTAAGTCAGGAAAACTCGGTGAATTAATCCGATTTTCTCCTTTCAACTCTATCATATCATAAAACCCAGAAACTAACGTTAAAACCGAGACTTTTAGTTCTTGAGGATCAATAATCCAATATTCAGGAATTTCTAAAGCCGCATATTCAGAACGTTTGTAACGATAGTCATCATCCGGGTTATTAGGGCTAACGATTTCAACCGCTAATACAGGCGGTTCTTCAAGAATTGCCGATGATAATGTTCTGAGGAATTCACGCTGAGTTTCAGTAATAACCATTAAATCAGGAATGCGAGATTTTGTAATTCCTGTTCTCACGCCTACATTTCCAGGTAAAACAACCCAATCTAATTGTAGTCGTTGAATTTCTGCCGATAAAGCTTTAAATAAAAACAGAAGAATCAGAGCGTGTAATCCACTAGCAGGCGGCATCGGAATTAATTCTCCGTTGAATAGTTCATATTTTAAATCGCTATTATCTTTGAAGTCAAGATAATCTTTAAAGCTATAGGTTTTTGTTGCAGCTTCTAACATCGGAGTTACTCACCTATAATTTTGTATGATATTATTTTCGCAAACAGTTAAGGGTTTAAAACTTGTTCAACGGTTAACGTTAGTTCAGGAAAACTCGGCGAATCAATCCTATTTTCTCCTTTCAACTCTATCATATCATAAAACCCAGAAACTAACGTTAAAACCGAGACTTTGAGTTCTTGCGGATCAATAATCCAATATTCAGGAATTTCTAAAGCCGCATATTCAGAACGTTTGTAACGATAGTCATCATCGGGGTTATTAGGGCTAACGATTTCAACCGCTAATACAGGCGGTTCTTCAAGAATAGCTGAGGATAATGTTCTGAGGAATTGACGCTGAGTTTCAGTAATAACCATTAAATCAGGAATGCGAGATTTTGTAATTCCTGTTCTCACGCCTACATTTCCAGGTAAAACAACCCAATCTAATTGTAATCGTTGAATCTCTGCCGATAAAGCTTTAAATAAAAACAGAAGAATCAGAGCGTGTAATCCACTAGCAGGCGGCATTGGAATTAATTTTCCGTTGAATAGTTCATATTTTAAATCACTATTATCTTTTAAGTCAAGATAATCTTGAAAGCTATAGTTTTTGATAGCAGTGTCTAACATCGGAGTTACTCATCTGTAATTTTGTCTAATCTTATTTTAGCAAAAACTAACCCAATTCAATCTCATTGCATCTGGGTTATCAATAAAATAATTAAAACCTGTAGGGGCGGGTTCTGCAAAAACCTTTGCATCTCATAAAGCATTTCAATAAACCCGCCCATCTCCCTGAAAATATAGAGTATAATCTTAATACCAAACAAAAGCATTCTTAATCTTTACAAGTTTATGCTGATCTTTTTTATTCATGGTGTTGCTGCACGAACATCTCAATATGCTAATTCCTTACAATCTTTACTAGAAAAAGAATTCCGTCAACGCAAAGAAAAAATTCCTCTATTTTACTCAGGTTTTTGGGGGAATGTTTATCGAGAACTAGAAATTATCTGGAATCGAATTGATAACGCACAAGATCCCCTCAAACATCAAGAGTTTAGAAAAGGATATTTTTCTCAATTTGTAGGTGATGCTTTTACCTATTTAGGTTCAGAACGAGGGGCTAAAATTCGAGAGACTCTCGCTAATCAATTAATTGATTTTATTCAGAAAAATCCTTTAGAAACAGAGTTACACATCATTACTCACTCTTTGGGAACCGTTATTTTATGGGATATCTTATTTTCAGACAAGTTTCAAGGGAATGATCCTGCTTTTAAAATTAGAGAAATATTGAATCAAACTTCAGCCCCGCTAACGAATCGAAAAATTAATCTCAAAAGTATTACAACAATGGGATCTCCCATTTCTCTATTTAATATTATGTTAGAAGTTAAACCGCAGCAGGTTAACTTGTTAGCGCAGCAATATTCCAGTCAAAAACTCAACTGGCTCAATCTGATTCATGTGTCTGATATTATTGCTTATCCCATACATCCTGTTTTAGATAGTCAGGATTTATCCAGTCTCTTTCTAACAGAAGAATATCTTCAAGAAAATGTGAACCCCTTGGAAGCAACCCTAGAACAGTTGTCTGAATTGATCAACCGTAAATCTGCTTATCGTGAAGAGATTACAAATATTATCAGTTATGCACAAGTCGCCGCAGGTTCATTGAATGCTCATACTTCTTACTGGAAGAATCAGCAAGTTGCTTATTTAATTGTCAACCATATTTTAGAGCAATACAATAATCAAATTTTGAATCAAACGCCTTGCATAGAACAAGCCATTCAACGATTAAAACAAGTTAGGGGTTTTACAGAAGATAAACTCAAACTGAGTGAGACATTAAGCATCGATCAAAAAATTACTACAATTTATTTTAAAGATAAAAGTGGATATCTTGTATTCACGAAAAATTTCTTAGGAATTCACAATGTTTATATTTTCGATCATCAAGATATGGCTTTTTTTGCTGGATATGTGGGGTTAATTCATGTCCCCGGCTTAAAACAAGAAGTGGAATTCCTGCAAACCGAGTTAGGTCTTTAAACAAGAGAAGGGGCAGCAGAAAAGATGTCAGTGTTGGTGAAACCTGCCCCAACTGCTAAAATAAATCGACTGGGAGATCAGCCTAGTTACTCACCTATAATTTTGTATGATATTATTTTAGCAAACACTCACTCCACACCATGTAATATAATATCATCTTCTGCGGAAATACAATGTTATCTGGAGAGAAAACCATGAAATCTGAGTATGATTTTTCTAAAGCAGAACAAGGAAAATTTTACCATTCTGATGCCAAGTTTCATTATCCGATTTATCTCGAACCAGACGTAGAAGAATTTTTGATAAAAATGGCTGAACAGAAAAAGATTGACATTCAAGTTTTGGTTAATGAATGGTTGAAAAATAATATTAAACTGATTCAAGATCTTGAGTAGGTAATAGGCGGGTTTAAACAGTGACCAGTGAATAGTAACCAGTAACCAGTGATAACTGTAAAAACTGATAACTGATAACTGTAAAAACTGGTCACTGATAACTGATAACTGATAACTGTAATAAACCCGCCCAACCTCAAGGATTAATTTGGAGTTGAATCTTCAGATTCAACAATTTCATCCATAGCTTGATCAATTTTATTCATAAATTCTGAAATTTCAGCCAGATAGCTTTCTTCTTCATCTAAACCCGGTGTATTTTGCAAAATTTCAAGAACTTCTCGGAGAATTTTAGACATCAACTTTGGATAAAGACGCTTACATTTTGCGAGAGTTTTAATCTCTTTTTCATTGTTCTTTCTAGCAGGAGCAATGGCTATCAGATCGTGAATTGCATTTTGCAGGTCGAGATATGCTTTTGTTTTATTATAAATACCTCTTTTCGTTTTTTTAACCTGAGTTAATTTATACTTAATAGACTGTCGTAACTTTTTGGGATCGTACTGACTAGTAAATCGCCTTGGATTAGATCTCTCCCAGAGATAAGGATAAAAACTACCAGGAACAGACACACACTTGGATAAACCATAGTTAACGAAAGGTTGTTCAAGCTCCCATTCCTTTAGTATTTCTGCTAACCAATCATCGTGAGTTTCTGGCAATAATTCGAGAGCTTCTGATGGAGTCTCACACCCTTCAAAGTTCGCTTGACAGTCGTCGCCTAATATAAATAAAGCAGACCAGTAGAGACTGTCAAAAGATCCCTCTTTCCATCCATCTTTTTCTAGAATTCTCTGGCAAGCAGCGATAAGATCGTGACTGAGTGTACCTGCGGCAAAGTTATTTGACACATCTGCCCAGACTTCATCCGCATCGATTTCGTATTCTTCTGAACTCTCCTCAGCTTGATCAATTTTATTCATAAATTCTGAAATTTCAGCCAGATACCTTTCTTCTTTTACACCCGGTCTAGTTTGCAAAATTTCAAGAACTTCTCGGAGAATTGTAGACATAAACTTTGGATCAAGACGCTTCCATTTTGCGAGAGTTTTAATCTCTTTTTCATTATTCCTTCTAGCAGGAGCAATGGCTATCAGATCGTGAATTGCATTTTGCAGGTCGAGATATGCTTTTGTTTTATTATAAATACCTCTTTTCGTTTTTTTAACACGAGTTAATTTATACTCAATAGACAGTGGTAACTTTTTGGGATCGTACTGACAAATAAATCGCCTTGGATCAGATTCCTTATAGAGATTAGGATAAAAACTACCAGGAACAGACACACACTTGGATAAACCATAGTTAACGAAAGGTTGTTTATCCTCCCATTTATCTAGTATTACTGCTAACCAATCATCGTGAGTTTCTGGCAAATATTCGAGAGCTTCTGATGGAGTCTCACACGATTCAAAGTCATCTTGAATCTCGATTAATTTATCTAAACCGAACCAGTAGAGACTGTCAAAATCTTCCTTTTTCCATCCATCTTCTTCTAAAATTCTCTCGCAAACAGAGGTAAGATCGTGACTGAGTGTACCTGCGGCAAAGTTATTTGACACATCTGCCCAGACTTCATTTGCATCGATTTCGTATTCTTCTGAACTCTCCTCATCTATTCTAAAATAATGTAGTTTTCCGTCTTCTCCTGTTCTGAGTAAAGCCGCGTCATACATAGGATCATAAGCTTCTTCGTTGAAGGCAAAATACGGAAGAGCATAACATATTCTTGAAATGAACTGCTTTTCTGAGCGCTTCATAATTTCTAGTTGGTAACTGAAGATTCTATAATAATATTAAAACACAATTGACAAGTTAAATGGGCAAACTGTAATTCGCCTGAACAACTTCATACTTCCGGTTCAATACCAGCCGCTCGGAGTTGAGCAACTAAACGTTCTGCTCTGAGTCGTTCCCGTTCCACATTTTGCCGTTCCCGTTCCACATTTTGCCGTTCCCGTTCTACTAATTCTGAACCCCAGAGTAACAACTCTCCCGCCTCATTCCACCATCGTAACCAGTATCCTGTGCGGTTTCCTCGGGTTCCCTGCCAAACCCCTAAAAATAGGTGCAATTGGGGGATAAAATAGCGTTGATTCTCATCAGGTTCTCTCAATTCATAGCGTCCAGATTCATCCAGACCATATAATTCTAAAACTCCCGTACTCGGTTGAAAAATTGCATAATTTGGGACTTCTAAAACCTGTTCATAAAAAAACCATTTTCCGGGTGGATAAGTGGGTTTACTGGAATATTCTGTTCCTTCAGTCTCCGAGATAAATTCCATCACAATCACAGGAAATTCCCCTTGTAACTGAGGAGTATAACTGCGAATTACATCTTCTCGCGGAACTCGAATTTCAGGAATAAAAGCCCAGTCCGGTGCTTTAATTACCAATTTTTGATTGAGAGTGGCACAAATACCATAATTTGTAGGAGTTAGCGTTCTTTCACCAATCTGACCCGCCAGTTCCAAAGCCTCCGTCAGTGCCGCCGCTAGAGAGGGTTGATTAATGTTATCCACAGGATCATCGGGAAGTTTAAAGTCATCGGGTAACAGTTCCCAAGTTATTTCTAAATTGGCAGTGGTGACAGCCATAATGTAATGATTGGAGCTTCGGAAGATGACAAATTGTTGACACACTCCCACCAGTAAACCCTTCGAGTTCTACTGGGGGATTCTAAATCTCACGACTTAGATTTACTGCTTTTACGGCACTTATCTGTTCGCTTTCGCTCACCCGACAGTACGCCTACACAGTCAATTTCTTGAACCACGATCTGCCCAACCGCAGCAATACCCCGATTACAAATCACTTGTGCTGCTGCAACATCACGATTAGATTCGTAGTTGCATGACCGACATTTATGTGTGCGTTCGGACAGGTTTTTCTTTCCTGTATGCGCCCCACAGTTCGGACAAATTTGACTCGTATATCTGTAGTCAACCTTGTCAAAATAAACCCCCCGCTTCCAGCAAACCCAAGCCAATATATTGAAGAACTGACCGAACCCTGCGTCTAAGGTATGCTTACCTAACATTCCTTTTGCCCAAGTTCTAAAATCCAGGTCTTCAACAAATATCATTCCAGCTTGGTCACACAAATGATCAGCCAGTTTGAAGTGAAAGTCTTTTCGAGTGTCTGATATTTTTTGATGAAGTCTTGCTATCTTCTGGTTGAGTTTATGTCTGTTCGATGAACTGGATGTTTTTAATTTAAGTCTACGTTGCAGTAATTTCAACTTGCTGTGTAGCTGGCTTAAAAACTTTGGTCGTTTGATCAACTCACCACCAGAGGTTGCTAAGAACTTATCGAGTCCGACATCAATTCCTAACGGATGCCCAGATGGTGGAATATCTGGAATATTCACAGGACTTTGCAAAGATAGCATTGCAAAATACCCGCTAGCTTTTCTCACAACCCTTACTTGTTTAAGTTTAAATCCTTCTGGAATTGGGCGAGATAATCTCATCTTCACCCATCCAATCTGAGGAAGCTTTATCCAGTTATTTGAAACCGGACTGCTCTTAAACTGAGGAAATAAAAAAGACCGCATTCGATACTTGTTTTTAAAGCGAGGAAAACCATAACCCTGCTCTTTCATGTTGTTGAATGCTCTTTCTAACGTTTTGAGAACTTGTTGCAAAACTTGAGCGTTTATTTTTTTGAGTTCAGGGTTAGTTTTCTTCGCTTTTGTCAAGCTAGCAGCTTGTATGTTGTAGTTCGGATACGGAGCATCCGCTGAAATGATATATTCTTGCTGCAATGAACAAGAGTTAACTGCACACTTTCTACTACTTATCCAGTCTTTTCGCTCTCTCAAGGCGTAATTCCACACTTTTCTACAGACCGCCAACATTTTTTCAATGGTGACAATCTGTTCTTGAGAAGGAATCAACTTAAATTCGTAGGTTAGTGTTAACATTCTAAAAATATAACACAGTTCTATCTGGATTTTGTACTCGGCTAGAATTGCATCTTAAGAGGGTTGCTGTTGGTCGCAATTCATGCCGTTAAGTCTTCGACTCTAACGGGAGTCAAGATTGCTCCATTCTTAGATAGCACTACGCGCAGGCAATCAGTAATCGTTGACTCTTTGGGTTTTTAGCTTATCCCTCTGTTAAATACCTGAATGCGTAGCACAACTATACCTGGTATTGTACAAGTCTTTTACAGGGAACAGTTATTAGAGTGATCAATTCTTACTAACTGCCAACTCCCTGTCCCCTGTGATCTAAAACTGCTAAAATAAATCGACTGGGGGATCAGCCTAATCAATTTAGGGATTATCATAATGGAAGTCAAGTCACAGATGACTCAGCCGAACCCCAACGGTGTCTCTGTGAGCCTTAGCCAATCTGCTGCACGGAAACAATCACACACTATGTTCGATGCCCTTGCTGAACGCTTAGACTCCGCTTGGAAAAAACTCCGGGGTCAAGACAAAATCTCCGAGTCCAACATTCAAGACGCCTTGAAAGAAGTTCGTCGAGCCTTACTCGAAGCCGACGTCAACCTGCAAGTTGTCAAAGAGTTCGTCGCCGAAGTTGGAGAGAAAGCGCAAGGGGCGCAGGTGTTGTCAGGCGTGCGACCCGGAGAACAGTTCGTCAAGATCGTGCATGATGAACTGGTGAATGTCATGGGAGAAAGTAACGTTCCCCTGGCACAAGCCGACACCCCGCCAACGATTGTTTTAATGGCGGGTTTACAAGGAACAGGTAAAACCACCGCCACTGCTAAATTAGCCCTGCATCTTCGCAAGGAAAACCGCAGTGCCATGATGGTGGCGACAGACGTCTATCGACCTGCGGCGATCGATCAGTTGAAAACCCTCGGTCAACAGATCGGAGTCCCTGTCTTTGAGTTGGGGAGTGATGCCGATCCGGTTGAAATTGCCCGTCAAGGCGTAGAACGAGCGAAAGCAGAAGGGATCGACACCGTGATCATTGACACGGCAGGCCGTCTGCAAATAGACCAAGACATGATGGCGGAGTTAGCCCGGATCAAACAGGTGGTGAAACCCCATGACACCCTCTTGGTTGTTGATGCCATGACGGGCCAAGAAGCCGCCACCTTGACCCAGACGTTCAATGAACAGATTGGCATTAGTGGCGCGATCCTCACTAAAATGGATGGAGACAGCCGAGGGGGTGCTGCCCTATCGATTCGGCGAATTTCCGGTGCGCCGATTAAATTTGTGGGGGTGGGTGAGAAAGTCGAAGCCCTGCAACCGTTTTATCCCGAACGGATGGCCTCTCGCATTTTAGGAATGGGTGACGTCCTGACCCTCGTTGAGAAGGCCCAGGAAGAATTTGACTTGGCAGATGCCGAGAAAATGCAGCAGAAGATCATGGAAGCCAAATTTGACTTCACAGACTTCTTGAAGCAAACTCGGTTAATGAAAAACATGGGTTCACTCGGGGGTTTAGCTAAGTTGATTCCGGGGATGAATAAAATCTCCAAAGAACAACTTGAACAGGGAGAATTGCAATTAAAGCGTTCAGAAGCCATGATCAATTCCATGACGACTGAAGAACGCAAAAATCCCGATGTATTGGCAAGTTCTCCCTCCCGACGTCGGCGGATTGCCAAAGGGTCCGGTCATAATGAACAAGATGTCATGCGACTGGTGGGTGATTTCCAGAAAATGCGGGGCATGATGAAGCAAATGAGTCAAGGCGCCTTTCCAGGAATGGGAGGAATGCCAGGGATGGGAGGAATGCCCGGAATGGGAGGAATGCCCCCCGCAGGTTGGCGAGGTCAACAAGGGGCAGGGGGTAAAAAGAAGAAGAAAACCAACAAGAAGAAAAAAGGGTTTGGGCAACTTTGACATACTCCCCATTTCTAAAGAAAGGGGATTCTCCAAGCCTCACGGCTTTGGATTACTGATTCATTGACAACCCTTACAGCATACTGGTTTCCCAATCAACTCCAGAGGGGTGAGTCTCCCCAGTCGTTCATCTCATTTCAGAGATAGTTTCGGTATGCCCTACCGTACTTGAGAAAAAAATGCTTGATTCTCTGTACTTGGTGCTTTAAGGTTTTATCTTGCCAAAGCATTCCTGGCAAGAACCCCGTACCTTAAGTTTTCAAGGTTAATTGCATCGATTAGATGCTGGGTTTTTCAACTGGTTGAATACCCTGCCAGTAGAGTTATTATAGCATTAGAAAGAGCCTTATATCCCCATACCTGAAGGTAGGGGCGTGTGCGGCAATTTTTGGTAAAACGGCGACAATAGAAAGGTTAGAAAATCAACCCAGAAACCATTAGGATTCAAGTCTTTAGACACAGGTGATCTTCTCAAGATAACCGTTGCTGACTATTGCTTATTGCCTGTTGCCTATTGCCTGACCTGTCTCCAAGTCCCGAACCCTATGCCCCAGTCAAGAAAAATAGCTTACAATCATAAAGGAGTGTTGTGAACTAATATGATCAAATTGCGATTGAAGAAATACGGTAAAAAGCAGGAAGCTAGCTACCGGATAGTGGCGGCGACGAGCTTATCTCGTCGTGAAGGTCGTCCGTTAGAGGAACTGGGTTTCTACAACCCCAGAACAGACGAAACTCGATTGGATGTCCCTGCGATTGTTCGGCGTCTCCAACAAGGAGCGCAACCTACTCGAACTGTGCGTAACATCCTGCAAAAAGCCAATGTATTTGAACAACTCAAGTCCGGATCAACCTCTGAACTCAATCCGTCAGAACCCGAACCCGTCAGCTAGTCCTGACTATGCTGAGTTAGTGCGGTTTTTAGTAGAGCCGTTTCTAGAGGCTCCTGAGTCCTTACGAGTCGATTGCGAACGCTCCTTAGCCCAACAGAGAACCTGGATTCGGCTAGCTTTTGAAGCAGAAGATAAAGGCCGTGTTTACGGTCGCGGAGGACGTACTATTCAGGCGATTCGTCGGGTACTCTCTGCGATCGCCGAAGCAGCCGGGGAATCCGTTTATCTAGACATATACGAGAACCCATCCGATGGCAGTAGTCGCCCCCGGATTTCTCCAAGTCGTCCTGCTCCCAAACGTTCATCAACCCGAACTCGTCATCGCCCCACCACCACTAGCCGATTTGCTAGAAAGCCGGAGCGATAACTGTTGACCACTCCTCCCGTTAACCCCAGCGTATAACGGGAGTTTGATCTGTTTTCAAGAAGAACTATGGATCGTTCATTGGTTGTTCGTCGTAGCTTTTCGGGTGCGCCCTGGGAATCACAGGTGGGCTACTGTCGCGCCGTTCGAGTCGCAAACCAAATCTTTGTCACCGGAACCGCCCCCGTTACGCTGGATGGTAGCATCTTTGCTCCGGGCGATGCCTATGCTCAAGCTAAACGGTGCTTTGAGATCATCCAACAGGCTTTACAGGCGTTAGATGCAGACTTAAGTTGTATTGTGCGAACCCGAATGTTTGTCACCGATATTAGCCGTTGGGCAGAATTTGGACAAGCCCATCACGAATCTTTTGCGGATCATCCCCCAGCGACAACAATGGTCGAAGTTCAACGTTTAATCGATCCGGCGATGTTAATTGAAATTGAAGCTGATGCAATTGTAGTAACTCAAAGCGAATGACAGAGCGCTTAACCATCGAATTACCCAGTATTGAAAGTGCAATGGCGCTTTCAGGCTATCAAGAAGATAACCTCAAAACCCTATCCAAACAAACCGGCGCCCAAGTCGTGCTGCGGGGTCAAGAACTCCATATCAGTGGAACAGCCAGTCAAATTGAACTCTGTCAAAAGTTGGTGCAGTTACTCAAAGACTTTTGGAAAACGGGTAAAACGATCACAGGGGTTGAGATCCTCACGGCGCGTCATGCGTTAAATACCAACCGACAAGAAGAACTCAGCGCCATTCATCAAGACGTTCTCGCCACCACTCGGCGAGGGATGGAAGTGAGGGCGAAAACCTTTCGTCAGCGCCAATATATTCAGGCGATACGCACTCATGATCTGATTTTTTGTAGCGGACCGGCCGGAACCGGGAAAACCTATTTAGCGGCAATTATTGCGGTTCAAGCCCTACTTTCGGATCAATACGAACGTCTAATTTTAACCCGTCCGGCAGTGGAAGCGGGAGAACGTTTAGGGTTTTTACCCGGAGACTTACAACAAAAAGTTAATCCTTATTTACGTCCGCTTTATGACGCCCTTTACGAATTAATTGATCCTGAAAAAACGGCAAATTTGATGGAACGGGGTATCATTGAAGTTGCACCTTTAGCCTATATGCGAGGACGGACTTTAAATAATGCCTTTGTCATCTTAGATGAAGCCCAAAATACAACTCCCGCCCAGATGAAAATGGTGTTAACTCGCTTAGGATTTCGATCTCGAATGGTTGTGACTGGAGATACGACTCAAACTGATTTACCGCCTAATCAAACCTCGGGTTTAAGTGTCGCCTTGAAAATCTTACAAAATGTCGAAGGAATTGCTTTCTGTGAATTTTCTCAAGCCGATGTCGTGCGAAATCCGTTAGTTCAGCGAATTGTTGCTGCTTACGAACGACATGAGAAATAATTCAAACTCTCAACTCATTCATTTACCCAAAAATTATCATGGAAACCCTCAAAGACTTTTTAGAAGCTTGCGAAACCCTCGGAACCTTACGTTTAATTGTCACCAGTAGTTCGGCTGTATTAGAAGCTAGAGGCAAAATTGAGAAGTTATTTTATGCCGAACTTCCCAAAGGAAAATACGCCAATATGCACACCGAAGGCTTTGAATTTCACCTGAATATGGATAAAATAAAACAGGTTAAATTTGAAACCGGAGAAGCCAAACGCGGCAACTTTACAACCTACGCCATTCGTTTTATCGATGATCAAGAAGAAGTCGCCCTCAGTGCTTTTTTACAATGGGGAAAACCCGGAGAATATGAACCCGGACAAGTCGAAGCTTGGCAAGAACTAAAGTCAAAATACGGAGAAACTTGGCAACCTGTTTCTGTAGAAAGTTTATCCTAAAAAATAGATGAACTTGAGAAAATTAATCATCATCTGTCTATTTTTCCTCTGCTTTTTTACGGGAAATTCAGCTAACGCCGGACAACTTTATGAACGAGTTGCAGAGTTTCCTAACTGGGAAAGTAAACCCATTCTCAATGAAGCAGAAGGGGATTTAATTTATCCCAAATGGATGGCGGGAGAATGGCAAGTGACCAGTACCTTAGTTGAGATGGTGGCACCTTTAGCCCCAGAAATTGTTACACCCGGTTTTGAAAGTAATCGTCAATATTTAAACAAACCGATAACCTTTAACGTTCGGTTTTTTCCCGCTAAAAATAAACTGATTAACGTGAATTTTCCGTTTCCGCAAAGCTTAAAAGTTCTGAATAATTCAGCGAGAAAAACCGATAATATTGTCGGAGATCGGGCATTTAACGGGTTCAATATTGCCAAAGCCGTTTTAGGAGAAAAAGCCGTTTTATCAGTAAAAGTTGATCCGAAAAATCCCAACAGACAGATTACCTTTTTAGACAATGATAATCAACTGCTTTCAACCGTAACCCGTCGGGGAAGCGAAACCCCTAGCTTTGATGAATTTGTTTCGACAGAAATTGTTCAACAAATTTTTCAATCAGAAACATCTATTTATCTCAATGAAGTTGAAACGACAACCGCATACCAAGCAAAATTTAATGCAAAATACCCTAAAAAAGTTGATAAAATTAATGCAAATCAAATAACAGCAATTTATTTATCCCCACAAGATCCAGATTATTTCAAAGCCGAAAATCAACCCGTTTCTCTCTATCGTTATCAGTTGAAATTACAACCGATAAAAACCGTAAAAAATTAATTGATTACGCCCAAAAAACCCGGTAACTCGAGGAGTCAGGAGTCAGGAGTCAGGAGTCAGGAGGAAATCAAGAAGAAGAAAGAGGAGGATTATGAGAAAGTTTTTGATCACTAATTATCCGGACATGATATAACTCATGGAAACCGGGTTTTTATTCCCCATAAATACTGATCTGAAACAGGAGATGAGGGAATTTTGATTAATCATCTTTGTGTCTTTATGTCGAGCGTGGTTTTTCTGATTTACTTTGTAGCAAAACCACAATAAGAACTCGCGTTAAATTGACGATATTCTGATAAACTTTCCTCACATTCTGACTTGTTTTTGAACCAATAGCTGTAAACTTTGTAGGATTTATCTTGAGACCAATTAGAATAGTTTGAACTCCAAAATAAACCTGCATCAGAATAACCTGCTTCAATTAAAGATTGACGTTTTTGTTCAGCTTTTTCGGGGTCATTAAAAGCCGAATCAGCAATAAAATAAAAAGACATCGGTAGATTAGACTGTTGCTCAATTGTTGACGCTTGAGAAGACTTTGATTTAAATAAAATCTTCAGAGGAATAGCAATTCCTAATCCCAAAAAAGCACCCATGAGAATCCCTAATAATGTTGCTTTTTGCCAATCTTTTAACGAATGAAACATTGTAAATTTAGAGTATTTATTTTTGAGTGACGAAGCCGGTTTAGGAAAAATAATCGTCGAAGGCGGTAAGGAAGCTTCAGTTTTGGGAATGGGACTCGGAAGCGTTTGTAAAGCGGCGAACATTTCCTCAGCCTTGGAAAAGCGATCACGAGGATAAAATTGAATCGCTTTATCTAAAACTTCAGCAAAATTAGAACTAACATCGGGAACATTTTCTCGCCATAAAATTTTACCCGTTTCCCGATCAATATTCATCTCTTTAATCGTTTTTCCCGTCAACAAATAAATCGCCGTCATCCCCAAACTATAAAGATCACTTGAATATAACGGATAACCCACCGCTTGTTCAGATGCCATAAAACCCGGTGTTCCAATTAAAATAGAAGCCGTCGGACTTCCCTGAGAATTTAACATCGTTCCCATCGTTTCCTTCACCGCCCCAAAATCAATTAAAACAGGTTTACCCGTTGGATGGCGTAAAATAATATTATCCGGCTTAATATCCCGATGAATTAAACCCTGCTTGTGAATTCGATGCAATATCGGTAATAAACCCAGCAAAATCTCTTTAACTTCCGCCTCACTCAACCGTCCCAAACGTTGAATACGAGTCGTTAAGGTTTCTCCCTCAATCCATTCTTGAACTAAATAAAACTGTTCTTCTTCTTCAAAATAAGCGTATAATCGAGGAATGCGATCGCTTTTTTCACCCAGTTGTTCTAAAATCGCAGCTTCACGACGAAATTGTTCTTGAATTAACGGATAAATTTCAGGACGATTAACACTCGGTTTTAATTGTTTGATCACACACCGACGACTCGAAGGCATTTGAGTATCTTCTGCGAGAAACGTTTCACCAAACCCACCATGACCAATAGATTCAATGATACGATAGCGATTATTGAGGAGTTTTTCCGGAGTTGGGGGAGTGTGAGTGAAAACTTGCATGGGGAAGACCTCGATAAAGTTAAACCAGTAAGACTCTCTGCTTAACTTCACTGTATAAAAGCCTCAAAAAGTTGAGTTCCCCTAACGTACAACTTCTTAAATTATCACAAGTATTTTCACCCGATTTCCCCGTTAAACTCCCCATTTCAGTCTTCTAACCCCCATCACCCTAAAATTCGAGTGTGACAGCTTGACTGTTGTCCCTCAAATGAGTGTTAATCTCCGCCGCAACCCCCACAAGTGCTACTCTTATAATAACTACTACGATTGTGAAAGCTTGAATTCCTAGCGGCTTAGGTTTTCCGTGCTGTGAGGCGATCGCCTAGTCTTCGAGGCTTAAGATTTTATTAGGGTGTAGGGTCTTACGTCACTATCTGACCCATCCTACAAAGTCAGTAAATTCTCAGAGTGACCCCAACTTTTTGATACAACCCGATTTCTAAAAAATCAGTAATTATACGAATTGTATATCTTGTTAAGATTATCGATAATAGACATACAGAATAAGAAAAAGAAATCCTAATCAAACTAAATTATTTTTTGGAAAAGGATTTTGGATGAATAATGGGTTGAGTTCTAGAGGTTAACAAACATGGTCATTCCAGGATGGACGGTTGTTCGATCAATTCCCCCAGAAGTTATGACGGGTTTAATAACTGGACAGTACAAGGTTTGGGGCGGTGTAATTCGTTGGGCTGCGGGAACAGAAAATGCAGGTCAAATTGTTCGACATTTAGTAGCATCTCCACTCAATCCCCTCAGTGGTGCTGTTTCAGGGCTGAATTTTATTCCTGGAATTATAGCCAATGTTCAACTTGAACAAGTTAAAGCAGCAACTAGACAAATTCAAGAAATTGCTCAATTTAACGCCTATCAATTATTTCAATTGTCGGGTCAGGTTAATTCACTTTCACAGATGACTCAACAACTTCTTCAGATGGCAACAGGTACGGCAATTTTATCGGGTTTGAATTTGGCAGTCAGTTGTGTGAGTTTTGCTGTTATTAATAATCGGTTAAACGCCATCGATAACCGCCTGCAAGAAATCCAAAAAGACGTTAAGGAAATAAAATCTTTTCTAGAAACTTCCGAACGTGCCGAACTTTTTTCTGCACTCAAACAACTGTTAAAAGCCAGCGATAACATTCCAGTTGAACATCGCAATGCAATTCTGCACGATTCCCGCAAAACACTGGCTAAGATTAATATGCGCTATCAGGAGCTTTTATCCCAGTCTAATACAGTTGAGATAGCAATGGCTAATGAGGAATATTTTTCGCTAACAGCATTAGCCTATGCAAGATGTATGGCTGAATTGGGGCTGTTAGATCTAGCCTATGAAGAAATATTAGAAATGAATATATTTTGGCAAGCCCAAGCCCGACGAATTGCCAAAGAAGTCTTAATTGGAAAATATCCCGAACGTTTTTTAGCGAGCGATTTTGTTGATGATGTCCCAACAAAAGATCTAATTCAATGGTTAGATTTTGCCTCGGAAGAAGAAAAAGGCTTGATATGGATTGACGATTTAAGGCGTAAAATTAAAGAGCCTTGGTATGGAAAAAGTTGGTTTCCTGGCAGTGAGGAAACTAAATCTAAAACCGAACAAAATTTCGATTTATTTGGAAGTGTTGGTAATATGTTTGGAGGAATGACCGAGCAAATTAAAGAAAATTTGGAAAGCGGCAAAGGTCTTAATCAAAATATTGGTATTGGTTTAGAAAAAGAGAAAACCCTGGTCATTCCAGCCCTGCGAAAATTAATGGCTCGGAGCGAAGTTTTTGAAGGTTATGTCTCTCAATACGAACTGTTAAAAAATTATCAAATGAAACCCTCTGAATTTGAAAAAGAAGTCGCAGCATTACCCGAATCTTCTGCTGTTGACGGATATTTTATCCTTGAACCTGCCTTTGAATTGACGGGTTTCTAATTGCTAACCGGGCTTTGTTGGGTTTTCTCAACCCAACCTACAATATTACTCAACTGTAGGTTGGGTTAAGCGATAGCGCAACCCAACTAGAAGTATAGATAACTGACAACGACTCAACCGTAAATTCTCGGAGTTGCTGAAAACTTTTGATACAACCCAATTGATCGAAATTCCGTACAATTACTAATTGTATGTTTGATTGGGATGATTGATAATGGTAACGACGGATAAAAAAGGGAATCCTAATCAAGCTAAATTATTTTTTTGAGCAGGATTTTGGATGAATAATGGGTTCAGTTCTAGAGGTTAACAAACATGGTCATTCCAGGATGGACGGTTGTTCGATCAATTCCCCCAGAAGTTATTATGGGTTTAATAACTGGAAAGTACAAGGATTATGGCGGTGTAATTCGTTGGGCTGCGGGAACAGAAAATGCAGGTCAAATTGTTCGACATTTAGTAACATCTCCACTCAACCCTGTCGGTGCTGCTGTTTCAGGGCTTAATTTAATTTCTGGAATTGCTGCTAATGCTCAACTATTTGGGTTGTCGGGTCAGGTTAATTCACTTTCACAGATGACTCAACAACTTCTTAAGATGACAACAGGTACAGCGCTTGTTTCAGGGCTTAATTTAATTTCTGGAATTGTTGGCAATGTTCAACTTGAACAAGTCAAAGGAGAAACTCGACAAATTAAAGAAATTGCTCAATTGAACACCGATCAATTATTTGAGTTGTCGGGTCAGGTTAATTCACTTTCACAGATGACCCAACAAGTTCTTCAGATTGCAACAGGTACAACAATTTTATCGGGTTTGAATTTAACGGTTAGTTGTGTTAGTTTTGCTGTTCTTTATAACCGACTAAACGCAATCGATAACAGGCTGCAAGAAATCCAAAAAGACGTTAAGGAAATAAAATCTTTTCTAGAAACTTCCGAACGCGCACAGCTTTTTTATGCTCTCAAAGAACTGTTAAAAGCCGACGATAATATTCCGGTTGAACATCGCCATACAATTCTGCACGATTCCCGCAAAAAACTGGGTGAGATTAATATGCGCTATCAGGAGCTTTTATCCCACTCTAATACAATTGAGATAGCGATGGCTAATGAGGAATATTTTTCGCTAACAGCATTGGCTCATGCAAGATGTACGGCTGAATTAGGAATGCTTGAAATTGCTTTAAAAGAAATTGAGGAAATGAACTTATTTTGGCAAACTCAAGCTCGTAGAGTCGCAAAATCACTTCTGATTGGAGAGTATCCCCAACGTTTTATAGCAACTGATTTTGTTGATGATGTTTTAGTTTTAGAGCTAACAAAATGGTTGGATTTTGCATATAAAGATGAGAAAGGGCTGTTTTGGATTGAGGAATTGAGACGCAATCATATTAACGAATTTTGGTATTCTAAAGGTCTTTTGAGAAAAGGTAAATCTGGCCTTAATCAAAATGTTGGTATTGGTTTAGAAAAAGAGAAAACCCTGGTCATTCCAGCCCTGCGAAAACTAATGGCTCGGAGCGATGTTTTTGAAGGCTATGTCTCTCAATACGAACTGTTAAAAAATTATCAAATGAAACCCTCTGAATTTGAAAAAGGAGTCGCAGCGTTACCGGAATCATCTGCTGTTGACGGATATTTTATTCTTGAACCTGCCTTTGAATTGACGGGTTTCTGATCGGGCTTTGTTGGGTTTTCTCAACCCAACCTACAATATTACTATACAACTTTGTTGGGTTTTCTCAACCCAACCTACAATATTACTATACATCCCAAAAACCCGGTTTCTTGAAGAAACCGGGTTTTTAAATTCCCATAAATTTTTAATTTTCAAGCCCAATAGCCGCCCCTTCTCGTCTCGGATCGGCAGCGCCTTCTAACATCCCATTTCCCGTCACTCGAATTAAATTAGAATTACCCCAACCGTCCCTTTCAATAATATTATGTCCCCGACGCCGCAACTCATCCAACGTTTCCGGGTTCATTCTCCCCTTTTCAACCATTAACCGATCCGGTAGCCATTGATGATGTATTCGGGGTTCAGATACCGCCTCACCCGCATTCATCCCAAACTCAACCACATTTAACACCAGTTGCAACGATGTAGTAATAATCGTACTTCCTCCCGGTGAACCTCCCGCCATCACCAACTTTCCATCTTTCGTGACAATAGTTGGACTCATACTTGATAACGGTGTTTTCAACGGGGCGATCGCATTGGCTTCTCCACCCACTAACCCAAACAAATTCGGAACACCGGGCGCCACTGCAAAATCATCCATCTCATTATTTAAAACAATTCCCGTCCCTTCTGCAACCACACCCGCCCCAAAACTACCATTAATAGTAAACGTTAAACTAACAACATTGCGTTGATTATCGACAACTGTTAAATGACTCGTTTCGGGAGACTCCCAAATATAACGCTTTAAAGTCGCTTGATCAACAGGTTTCACCTCTGTTGAAAGTCTGGCTTTCTTGTTATTAATTGCTTGACGTTGTTCGGCAGCATAGGCTAAACTCGTTAAACCCCGTGCAGGTACCGTCACAAAATCAGGATCGCCCAAATAAGTCGCCCGATCTGCATAAGCAATTCGCATCGCTTCGGCTAACAAATGTAACGTGTCTGGGTGTTGTCTTCCCCAAGCTTTTAAGTTAGTATCCCCGATAATATTGAGAATCTGAATTAAATGTACACCTCCCGAAGAAGGAGGAGGCATCGAACAAACTTGAGTTTCCCGAAATTCTCCACAAATCGGTTTACGCCAAATGGGAGTATAAGCTTTTAAATCCTCTACAGTCATTAAACCGCCATTTTTTGCCATATCTGCGGCGATCGCTCTAGCAATTTCTCCCCGATAAAAACTGTTCGGATTTTCAGCAATTTTTGTTAACGTTGCTGCTAAATCTTGTTGAATGAGTAACTCTCCGGGCTGATACCATTCCCCATTGCGAGTAAAAATCGCTTTAGCTGCGGGATTATTATTAATTACCTCTTGACGCCGCTTAACAGAACTGACAAAATAATCATTAACAATAAATCCGTCTTCTGCTAACCGAATAGCAGGTTCAACCACCGTCGCCCAGGGCAATTTTCCATAATATTGATGTACAGTATAAAGTCCTGCAACCGTTCCCGGTGTACCTGCGGCGAGATGTCCATCTAAACTCGATCTCGGTTTAACCTTTCCGGCTTCATCGAGATACATATCCCGTGTGGCGGCTTTCGGCGCCCGTTCCCGAAAATCTAGGGTTTGGATATTGTAGGCTTCCTCCGCTTGTGGAGTCGTCGGAGGAAAACCAACTAACAAAAACCCACCCCCTCCAATTCCCGCAGAAAACGGTTCAACCACAGAGATAGCAAACGTTGTCGCAACAGCCGCATCAACGGCGTTACCGCCCAGTTTTAGCATCTCAACTCCTGCTTCACTCGCCAACGGATCAGCAGAAACCACCATTCCTTGTTGACTGCGTTGAGACTCGGCAACTTTCAGTTGAGATTGACACCCAGTTGCCCCAATAACAATAACAAATAAACCAATAAAACGCTGAAAAAGTCGCGAATGCCAACCTAACTTAGCAATTCTAACCTGAAACTGCACCCAATCTTAATATCCTCTGCGATCTATACAGTGGCTATCTTAACCTAAAACCGTCTCTGAGGAAAAAATTGCTGGAGAAAAGAAGCATCACTGTGAAACTGAGTTGCAGTACCCAAGGGGCGGCAACAAAAAACCAAATTCCGCATACCACACCCACGATAGACGCCAGCAGACGGGGAAGTTCTTCAGGGGTTCCTAGCGGATCGCCCAAACTGATCCAAACGGCTAGACAGCAAATCACTAGAGGGATAATGAATTGTGAAGTCATCGTTTTTATTTCTTAACATTACATCGATCACAGTATAGTAAATTACTGATGATTTGTCATATTTATGCAGTAGAAGTTCAGTTGTGACACATATGCAATCACATCCGTTGACCAAATTGACAGCTTAATGTTCCATAGTCGTTGTTGCGTTCTAGGTGCGATATACTGAACAGTGCATCAAGATTGCTATTGAGTCAAAGCAATGCTAGGCAAATTTTTTCAAAAGCCCGAATCAGAACAAAGCGATCGCGTTCCTCCGGGTCAGTACCTAGCTAATGGTTTTCCTGTCCTTAGCTACGGAGAAACGCCGGAAATTTCCACAGAAGACTGGGAATTTAAAGTTTGGGGTTCAGCCACACCCAAGACCTTCACATGGTCTGATATCATGGCAATGCCCCAGAGTGAATTTACGGCTGATTTTCACTGCGTTACTCGTTGGTCAAAACTCGATGTCAAATGGCGAGGAATTAAAGTCACCGACTTTATGAAACAGGTTGAAGTCGATCCAAAAGCGGTTCATATCATGGAACATTGCTATGGAGGCTACACCACCAATATCGCCCTAGAAGACTTCCTCCGAGAAGAAAACTTTTTCGCCCATACCCTGTTTGATCAACCCTTAAGCGCCGATCATGGTGGCCCATTGCGTTTAGTGGTTCCTCATTTATATGCTTGGAAAAGTGCAAAATGGATTAATGGTTTAGAGTTTCTTAACGTTGAAGCGTTAGGATTTTGGGAACGCAACGGCTATCATAAACGGGGCGAACCTTGGGCTGAAGAACGTTATAGCGGCTTATTTTAACAACCCTCAAAACTTTTGGAGGAATTCATGTCTGAGATCGCCTCCGAGACAAACGCAATGGGGATAGAGTCAGAGATTTCACCTTGGCTGACTCCTCTGACTTACTTTCTACTTTCCACTTTTGTTTTACCTGTTTTTTTTGGCAGAATTGAGGTTCACGGACAGGAACATTTACCCAAGGAAGGGGCGGTGATTTTAGCCCCAACTCATCGATCCCGTTGGGACCCGATTATTTTAGCCTATGCCGCCGGGCGAAAGGTAATAGGTCGAGATCTTCGTTACATGGTTTTATTAGAACAAACTCAGGGAATACAAGGTTGGTTTGTGCGTCGTTTGGGGGGGTTTCCCATTGATCGCGATCGCCCTGGAACATCCAGTATTCGCTACAGTATTGAACTACTGCAAAATCAAAATGTTCTGGTCTTATTTCCAGAAGGACATATTATTCCTGATAATCCAATTGATCAAATTCAGCCCGGAGTTGCTAGAATTGCCCTACAAGCCATTTCTAATCAATCTGATTTGCGTTTAAACATTGTTCCGGTTAGTATCTATTATCAACATCCCGCCCCGCTCCCAATGGGGTGCAAAGTTTGGGTGAATATTGGTTCTCCTTTAAATGTTCGAGAGTATCAACAGAATTCGATGAAAAATGCCACAAAAAATCTAACAGCAGATTTAAAAGAAGCACTCAAAAATTTACATCAACGACCTTCTCAACTTCTGTGACAGTTTATTAAAAGTCTACTCAACTTTTTTATTTTGTGCTAATCTACATTCACTTTCAGCATGAACAGGCTGTGACAGTTGACAAACATATTGACGATTAATTTCACTTTCCAACCTGATCATTTAAACTGCGAGACAACTACTCCTCTATTCTCGCATTCTGTTACATGAATAGCAATATTCCTTTTCAATCTCGGTCAAACAATCAACCGTTTGTATTACCTCCCTTAACACCAGAGACGATTAAACGCGCCCGAGAAGGGTTAGAAGCAGCCCGTTTGCTGAATGCAGAAGGCATTGTTCAAAAATCATTAACTCAAACCGAAGCTTTAACTCAAGAAAAGTCTGATTTAAAACGACGAGGTTGGATACGTTGGTTGTGTATTCGCACTGTGATTCGTAGTCTATTTCGTGTTAAAGTTGAGCATTTAGATCGACTTTCCTCACAGCCTGTTATCATCGCACCCAATCACCTCAGCCATATCGATCCCTTCTTAATTTTATCAGAAATTCCCTATCAACCTTATTATTATATTTTAGGAGATGCTCGCACCCTTTATAATAAATTTTGGAAACGGGTCTTTTTGCGCTACAGTGGCGGAACCATTCCGATTGAACGCATTTGGAAAGAAGAACTTGCAGTGTTAGAAGCAGCGAAAGCCGGAGAAGAACATTTAACCGAGTTAGCCGCAGCCATTGAACAAGAAGTTCCTAAAGGAAACTCTATCCAAAGTTTACGACGTTTAGATCGAATTGTACAGAGAATTTTTGCCCAAAATCAAGGCATTATTATGTTTCCTGAAGGTCGATTAGGATTTCAAGAAGGAGAGTTATTTTTGCCTCTAAAACGGGGAACAGTGATCTACGCTTTGAAAACAGGAGTTCCGATTCTTCCTGTGGGAATTATTGGCACCAAAAACCTTTATTTATACAAAGAACTTACTCTGCGTTTTGGTGAACCGCTTAGGTTTCCCAAAATCAATCGACCTCAACCCAAAGATATACAAATTGTGTTAGAAACGTTGCAAGCTGCTCTTTTAGATTTATTACCTCAAAATTATCAAGAACCCGATGAACTCAAACTCTTTCGTAATTTTCTCAATCATATGTTGTGGTAAGCAGAACCTCTAAGGCAGATTGATTCTTTTCAATGACTGATTCCTAATCCTAATCAATCGAAAGTATTATTATTTTGACTTCTTCCCAGCTCAATAAAATACCAATTTCTATCTAAAGAATGAGATCAAAAATTAATTTAATAACCTTAAGGTAGATAGTAAAGATGAACTTGATTGAATAGAATCCTTACTAATGAACAACACTGATCAGATTTTTACAAAGTCGAGGATAAATAATGGCTTACAGAACAGAAGATCCACTTATACAATCTAGAACAACAGAAGCCTTAGTCGATTACCATGATCGCGTGCATTGGGGTTCGATTTTCTCAGGTATTGTAGTTGCGATCGCTTCTCAACTGGTATTAAGTGCTTTAGGAAGTGCGATCGGACTGACAGCAGGTGCAAACGGAGCATCGGCGGGTAATGTCGGGACTGGAGTTGGAATTTGGTCAATTATTAGTTTACTGATTTCTTTATTCATCGGTGGATGGGTCATGGCTCAAATGTGTGGCCCGATGAATAGTAAAACAGCCATGTTAAACGGTGCAATTTTATGGGCTACTACCTTAGCTCTGAGTACATGGCTTCTGACTAGAGGAGTCTCTGGAGCCTTTGGTATCCTTGCTTCTAACGCAGGCGAAGCCATCAACCAAGTTCAACAACCCGGTGGCGCCGATATTCCAAATCAAGCTCCTAATTTCACCGCCCAAGATCTTCAAAACTTTGCTGCTAATAGTGCTAAAGCCGCTTGGTCATTCTTACTGGGTTCTTTATTCGGTTTAGTTGCTGCGATCGCAGGTTCTTCAGTTGGGGCGAGAAAGCCACGAGTGCGCGTGTAATTGATATGAGTTTACTCAAAGATTACTACAAATAATGGGCAGGGGGAAATAGAACGCAACTGGCTGGAAAAATTACTCTTCCCTCTGCCCTCTTTTGTTGTCAGTAAAAATTGATATTAAAGCTCAAATCGATCACAGACTATCTGCTTGGCGAGATTCCCACCAAATCGGAATCACCACCCAAGCCACAACCAAAATTAAAGCAATCACCGCAAATTGTGCTACCCAAGCCACCAATTGTTCAAGGGGAACAACTTGACCCACAAAAAACGATAAACTCACCATAACAGAAGCCCAAGTTGCCGCACCTGCGGCATTACAAAGCAAAAACTTCCAATAAGGCATTCGAGCGATACCCGCCATCGGCCCTGCAAAAATTCGCAATAATGCGACAAACCGCCCTAAAAATACCGCTTTGGCGGCGTTTTCACTAAATTGGCTTCTGACTTTTGTAAGTTTGGCTTCGTTAACCCGAAAGAGTTTACCGATACTCAGCAAAAACGGCCAACCTCCCCAGCGACCGATCCAATACCCAAAATTGTCCCCGAGTATTGCTCCGGCGATCGCACAACCGAGAACAAACCAATAGTCCAGTTCACCACTCCCTGCGAGGAAACCACCCACCAGAGTGATCGTTTCTCCAGGCAGAGGAATTCCGGCATTTTCTAAGGCAATTCCCAGGAAAACAGCCCAGTAGCCGTACTGGTGGGCAATTTCCTGAATTGTTTCCAG
Source organism: Limnoraphis robusta BA-68 BA1 (assembly GCF_034932365.1). Lineage (NCBI taxonomy): Bacteria > Bacillati > Cyanobacteriota > Cyanophyceae > Oscillatoriales > Sirenicapillariaceae > Limnoraphis > Limnoraphis robusta. The sequence continues at coordinate 40,936 of NZ_JAYGHR010000063.1, forward strand.
TGATACAATCTCAAAAGACATTCAATGCTGCCTTCATGTTTTTTTGCAAAGCTTTATACTTCTATATTATCTTGATGACGGGAATCTGTCCTCCCGAGTAGAATAGACTGATCAATACTAGCCTTCTGGAACAGTCCGTTTTCAGGATACTGAAACTTTTATCAGAATCACCTGGTCAAAAACAGAGTAAGGTGAATGGGAAACAAAAGATAATCTTTGGGGAGTGATAGTTATGAAATTAGCAGAATGTCAACAGCATATCCTACTTCAGCCAGAGCCACGGCTGGACTTGCAAGGCGGTAACGCGCTTAAGCAACAGGTACTCGCCATTCCACCCGAACCGCCTCAACTGTGGATTATTGATTTAGCAGAAGTCGAGTTTATCGACAGTTCCGGCTTAGGTGCATTGGTAACAGCTCTCAAATCCGCTCGGAGATTAGGATGTCGTTTAGTTCTTTGTCATCCTTCCGCTACCGTTAAACTGATTTTTGAGATCACCCAACTCGATCGAGTCTTTGAAATCTTTGATCAATTAGAAGCTGTCTTCTCAACTGACACCGAACTGCTTTCCGCATAAGGGTTCACTCTCACCTTTCCCTACGGTTTCCAAGTCCCAATAGGAGAAATTGAACAAACTCCTGCAATTTTACGATTGGCAGCAGGAGTTATATTTTTGCTGTATTAAAAAGAGAAAGAAGAAAAAACACGCTCGACACACCAGACACAAAGAGAACAATCTTCCAGACTTTGTGCCTTTGTGCCTTTGTGGTTATTTTCCCATTAAAAAACTCCTGCAAGATCAACATTGACAGCAGGAGTTAATTTTTTGTATGATTGTAAATGCTCTATCCCCAGACTCAAGCAATTCGGATAGAATTAACAGGTTTCAAGCGTTCTTAAAGCTGGGAAAATCAACAGAAGATCCAGGCTGTCCTCCTGGAAAACTGGGAAGATCCAAACCCGTAGGACGACGATTCTTTTGAGCCAGACGGTAGCTAACGCTTTGCAGTTCAGCGTGGAGTTGACGGTTTTCCCGTTGCAATGTTTCCACTTTCTCCATTACTTCTTGGAGACGTTCTGAGAACTTTTGACGATAGACACCCGGGAGTTCTTGAACCACTTGTTCCAGCATTCGAGAACGATCCGTTAATTCCTGAACAGACTGACGCAGTTGATAAACTTCGCCATCTCGCTCAGAAATTTGCTCTTGATAAAACTTCACCTGTTGTTCAACATCTTGCAGTTGTTCTCGCAGGGATCTCATTTGAACTTGTTGGTGTTCGGAAAGTTCCGGAGTCGGCATCAAGCCAGTATTTCCCTTGACTAACCGAAACAGTTCTTGAGAAAGTTGTTGAACAAGCTGATCGCGCATTTTCAACTCTTCATTCAGACGAGTAATTTCAGCTTGTAGATCTTGTTGAGTGGGTTTGTTAGATTGACTCACGATGACTGATTGCTCCTGTAGATTTTATGGCATACGTGTTTTAAATATCTTCACAAGCCGCAACGGAGAAACAGACTCAAACATCATCATGCCAGCTATAAATCTGTTTTTCACTTGACCCTGAACTTAGCATTGGCTTGTGCTACCTTTCATTCAGAACGATTTCTAGAATCAAGCTCCAAATGAAATCACGCCCTCATAACAAAGTGAACTACCCACGGCATAGCTTCGCTTTCTGACGTGGGCTTCCAGTTTCTTGAACAGTCTAGGTCGAAGCATCAACAGATTGTTCATTGATCGGAAGTTGCCGTACAGAAGATTTACGCCCTCTGACTGGTCTTCGTTCTCTCGGATGCAAGCTCCGATCGCTGCGAAGACTTCGTCTTACACCTCCTCCACTGGCAGTCGCCCCCGTCCCAGAGGCTTCGGGGCTGTCTGCGTGGGTCTCCCGCGCAGTTTATACGCCCCGCGATGACTCGTAATCCTTCGTCTCGAATATTGATCGCGGCGTTGATATCACGATCATGTTGGGCGTGACAATTATTGCATTCCCATTGACGAATATCAAGCGGCAAACTTTCTACAACATTCAGGCAAACATTACAAGTCTTTGAGGATGGGAAAAACCGATAGATCTCCAGAAAGGTCTTTCCGTCCCGTTTAGCTTTGTAGTCAACAAAGTTTAAGAACATTCCCCAACCACAATCGCTTATTGCTTTGGCTAAATTATGGTTGCGTACCATGCCCTTTACGTTGAGATTTTCAGCAATTATCACTTGGTTCTCGTTGACAATTTGGCGAGACAATTTATGCAAAAAATCTTGCCTTGCGTTGCTGATCTTCTCATGCGCTCTTGCTACTAACCTACGTGCTTTATTCCTAGAGTTAGATGCTTTTTGCTTGCGGGATAACTTCTGTTGTTTCCGTTTTAAGTTGTGTTCATGCTTCTTGAAATGACGAGGATTATCATATTTAGACCCCTCACTTGTAATTAGGAAGTGAGTCAGTCCCAAGTCTAACCCTATAGCTTTACCCTGAGCAGAAATCTGGGGTTCAATATCCTCATTCTCAAACACAATAGAAGCATAATACTTTTCTGTTTGAGTCTTAGTTATTGTAACTGTTTTAATGTTCCCGTCAAAGGTTCTGTGAATATTTGCTTTAATCTTGCCAATCACAGGGAAACTCAAATAGTTTTCAATAATCTTGACGTTTTGAGGATATTGAATTGACTGTTTTCCATGACGACTCTTGAACCGGGGAAATTTAGCCCGACCTTCAAAGAAGTTCACAAAAGCTCTAGAAAGATTCAAGACAGACTGCTGTAAGCACTGTGAATAAGTTTCTTTCAACCAGGCTGTTTCTTCTTTCTTCTTAAGGATTGGTAGTTGCTTTTTTAGCTGCATTCCTGAGATACCCTTACCTGTTTCTTTGTAGGCTTGGTTGTTTAGCTCTAGACAGTAATTCCACACCCAACGTACAGAGCCAAACGCTTTTGCAAGGGCTTGTTTCTGGTCATCCGTTGGGTATAGTCTGACTTTTGCTACGTTTCTCATTGAACAACTTAGAGCGAATGTACTTGATTATAAGGGAATTGCCGAGAAGTTAGAGATCTTGTCGGCGATTCATCTCACACTGACACTTCGTTTTCAGATGTGTGGCTTCTCGCCGCAGAAGCTAAAATACCAGATTTTTTGAGAGGTGCAAGTTAGCAAGTTACAACTTTCACTTATGTTGATCACAATCAATTAAGATAAATCACTGCGATCGCAAAAAAGATACTCATCCCGTTTTCAGAGAGCCTGCCGTTGTATTCTAACAGCAAACTCCCTACATCTATCCCTATGCGGGTTCAGCAACTTCCACTTCTGGCAGTTCAACGGCTGCTGGCATCTCTACCGGAGTTGCAGGTTGCTTTGTGGTCAGATAACGAATAACATCATCACTGATCCGCATTGCCCTCTCCATCACCGCAATTTGACTACCAGGGCCTTCATAGTTCATCTGAACATAAACGCCTTCGCGATGATTGTTAATCTCATAAGCCAGACGACGCTTACCTAAATTTTGAACCTGAATATTCTCTCCCCCCTGTTCTTGTAACAAATCTCGATATTTAGCGATCGCAACATCAACTTGTTCATCGATCAGGTCAGGACGCAGAATATACATCGTTTCGTAAACAAAATCTTTCACTGAGAAAATCTCCTCATGGGCTATCAGGCTTCTAAAATTAGAAGCAAGGAACTTTTCAATTCTACAACAAACAAAGACTGATCAAAGATTAGTCCGCGATCGTTCACCGAACCTGCATATAGACTGCATCCGAGATGGTTGGTATCTCAGCATATTGTCCCCGGAGTGACTGCACCACTGAATACATCACTGCGGCTAAAACGCCCAAAAATAGCATATTGTAGATCGTCTGTAGGATAAAGCCTTGGAGTCCGCCGCCTAAAACGCCCAAGATTATACTGCACAAAACAATAATAATGTCAATCAAAATCGCTTGCATCGCGTTAAAGCGGATGAAGTGAGGAATATTTTCATTTCGCACCACCAGCAAATAAAGTGCAAAGAAAATCACTAAACTCGCAAACGGGATCTGGTAGATTGACATCAAAGGGGCTAGCGGAATCAGAATAATAGTCAGTATGGGAAATTGTACAAATAAGTAACGACCAAACTCTAACCCATACATCAAGGGAAGTAAATAAGGTAAAACCGAAAAAATTCTATCTCGAATTGTTGCTTCGCCACGCCATGTCATAGCAGCTTCTCCTGAGTGTTGTTGATCAACCATTAAATTACCTCTAAACTCAGGATAGCGCAGAGGCTAAAGATTCTTCAGGACTTGATCACAACAAGATTGTTTTCAACACAGAGTCGCTGTCGTTGAGCGTCTATTGAATATTGGCAATTCTAAAACCCATCTGACATTCATATTGGCTCGGGAGGTTTTCTGTCGTTTGACGAACCGGATGACCACAACTGAGTTGTCCCCCTCTCCAGCGAGGCTGACCACTGCGATCAGAAAGCGGACAACCTTGACAAACTCGCACAGGTTCGAGAAGTTGGTTCTCCATCAAAATCACTAGCATTACATCCCTCCGACAGTTTCCGTCTTTGCCCTTCCAATTGTATTCCAAGACTACAGGGAGATTAAGCGATTGGATCACAACTTAACATTTCTGTCAAGAAATTCTCTCCTAGAACAATTGAGCAAACAGGGTTATGATCTTTAGGTTCAGGGACTAACGAATTGGCGTCTGAGGATAGCTCAATGGGTAATAGAACCTTAAAAGATTTACCCATTTTGAAATTACTCAGATCTTGTCGATCCGAGTCGGTCTTGAATTCCAGATCTGCAATCTGAGGAATGCTACTGTGAGCGATACTAACCTAGACATCTTAGCCCAAACCGATCCACTCGTCGCCGAAGGGATTCAACACGAACTGCAACGTCAGCGAGATCACTTAGAATTAATTGCCAGTGAGAACTTTACCAGCGCCGCAGTCATGGCGGCTCAAGGTTCAGTTCTGACGAACAAATATGCAGAAGGATTACCCAAAAAACGCTACTATGGCGGTTGTGAATTTATAGACACAATCGAACAATTGGCAATTGATCGAGCAAAAGAACTCTTCGGTGCCGCTCATGCCAATGTTCAACCCCATTCCGGCGCTCAGGCTAACTTTGCGGTCTTTTTAGCCTTGCTAGAACCCGGTGATACGATCATGGGAATGGACTTATCTCATGGCGGACATCTGACTCACGGTTCCCCCGTCAACGTCTCCGGGAAATGGTTCAAAGCCTGCCATTATGGAGTCAGTCCAGAAACCGAACGCCTCGACTATGACCAAATACTCGAACTCGCCAAACAGCATCAACCCAAATTAATTGTTTGTGGCTATTCAGCCTATTCTCGCATAATCGAGTTTGACAAATTTAGAGCGATCGCCGACGAAGTGGGAGCCTATTTACTCGCCGATATTGCTCATATTGCAGGTTTAGTCGCAACCGGACATCATCCCAGTCCGATCTCTTACTGCGATGTCGTCACAACCACCACCCACAAAACCCTTCGGGGGCCTCGGGGCGGTTTAATTCTCACCCGTGATCCCGAACTCGGTAAAAAATTCGATAAAGCCGTTTTCCCCGGCACTCAAGGCGGCCCCCTCGAACACGTTATTGCAGGAAAAGCCGTCGCCTTTGGAGAAGCACTCAAACCCGAGTTTAAAGCTTATTCTGGACAAGTAATTGAAAATGCTCAAGCCCTAGCCACTCAGTTAGAGAAGCGAGGCTTAAAAATCGTCTCAGGCGGCACCGATAATCACCTGATGTTGGTTGACTTGCGTTCAGTTGGAATAACCGGAAAGCAAGCTGATCAACTCGTCAGTGAAATCAATATTACCGCCAACAAAAATACCGTCCCCTTCGATCCCGAGTCTCCCTTTGTCACCAGTGGTTTACGACTCGGATCTCCGGCTATGACAACCCGAGGAATGGGAACCCCAGAATTTACCGAAATCGGCGAGATCATCGCAGATCGACTGACGAACCCCGAAGATGCTGCGATCGCTCATCGCTGTCGTCAACGGGTACAGTCCCTCTGTGAACGTTTTCCCCTTTATCCCCATCTCACCGTTAAAGTCCCCGCCCTTTTACAGTGACCAGTGAACAGTAACCAGTGACCAGTGACCAGTAACCAGTGACCAGTGAACAGTAACCAGCGCAAACTTGCGACCCGGCGGTTTCCGCCGAGAGCGAAGTTAGTAAGAGAGTGACCAGTTTTTTTCAGTTAACAGTGATGATCTCACCTGGCACTTGACACCTGACACCTGACACCTGTTCACTGATAACTGATATAGCACTACGCATAACGGTTAGGACATTGGTAAATGCTGAAAATATTTTCTGCTGGCACTTTTGCCTCTTGCCTGTTGCCTTTTGCCTAGCGCGTAGCGCTATAACTGGTCACTGTCTCCCTATTCCCTGGCTTTTTAGACTTCTCTGGTAGAAACGAACAGAAATGTAGTAGACTCTGCCTGACGCTTTATTTTTTAAAGTCAATTTGAAAAATCACGACTCAATCCTTGACAGGGCAATTTCATCAGTTCATCCGTCAAGAGCGGTACTGATCACCTCTGTAGTGAGTTCGGTTTTTCAAGAGTCAATGTCTTGCACCCCCATAACTTCAGATGCCTCTCCATCTGTATCATCTGCTTGTCTTTATCGTTTCTGCACTGGTTGTACTCGCAACGACACCCGTCGTCAAAAGCATCGGCCTCAAAAGTGGACGTGTCGATCTGCCCAGCGATCGCAAAGTCCACAAAGGCCCTATCGTCCGTTTAGGCGGAATATCCATCTACCTCGGCACCCTAGTCGGTTTGCTAGTGGTTTGGTGGTCGGGAGGCTTTATTGATGCCAACGGCCAACCTTTAGGCGTACAACAAGAATATGAAATTTGGGGGGTTACAGTTGGCGGTTTAGCCTTCTTTCTGATTGGTTTAGCAGATGATCTGTTTAGCCTTTCCCCTCTGACTCGCCTGCTGCTGCAAATCACCGTCGCAAGTCTAGCTTGGATGGTGGGAGTCAACATTGAATTTCTAACGATTCCATTTGTCGGATTAGTTCATATGGGTTGGCTGAGTCTGCCGATTACCGTGATTTGGCTGGTCGGAATGGCAAATGCCATTAACTGGATTGATGGCCTCGACGGTTTGGCAGCCGGAGTCTCGGGAATTGCGGCGGCTGTGATGCTAGTCGTCAGCTTACAAATGGGTCAACCTGCGGCTGCTTTAATTGCGGCAGCTTTAGCTGGAGGTTCGTTAGGATTCTTGCGTTATAACTTTAACCCCGCTCAAATTTTTATGGGCGATGGCGGGTCTTATTTTCTGGGCTTTACCTTAGCGGCTGTTGGAGTGATTGGCTTCGTCAAAAGCACCGTTGTCACTTCGGTTTTACTGCCCTACATTATTTTAGCCGTGCCGATTTTAGATATGTCTGCCGTCATTTTGGATCGGTTGCGTCATGGTAAATCGCCCTTTATCGCCGATAAACGCCATTTACATCACAGACTCCTACAAGCGGGATTATCCCAACGTTTAGCCGTTTTATTTATCTACTCTTTAACCTTGTGGGTGGGAAGTTTAGCTTTGGCTTTTTCGGGCCTTCCCAGTGGTTTAGCCTACGCGCTCGGGGCAACAGGCTTACTGGGATATACCAGTTGGAAAGCGTTAAAACACGCGAAGTAAGGTAACAGGCAATCTAGCAATAGGCAATCTAGCAATAGGGGACAGGGAAGAATAGGCAATCTAGCAACAGGGAATAGGGAGTAGGGAGTAGGGAATGGGGAAGCAGGGGAGAAACTGCTAACTATTCCCTGATAACTGGTCACTGATAACTGATCACTGTAAAAGGGTTAGGGAATGACTGCTGAAATTATTTGTGTCGGTACGGAACTTCTACTCGGTGATATTCTCAACAGTAATGCTCAGTTTCTGGGTCAACAATTGGCTGAACTGGGAATTGCTCATTATTATCAAACCGTTGTTGGCGATAACCGAGAACGTCTAAAACAAGTGATTGAGATCGCCTCACAACGCTCTCAACTGCTGATTTTTACAGGGGGCTTAGGGCCGACTCCCGATGATCTCACCGTCGAAACGATAGCGGATTTTTTTGGGGTTCCCCTGATCGAACGACCTGAAATTATCGAAGATATTCAACAAAAGTTTGCTCAACGGGGACGAACCATGTCACCCAGTAATCGCAAGCAGGCTTTAATTCCTCAAGGGGCAGAGATTCTTACCAATTCCATTGGTAGCGCTCCGGGGATTATTTGGCAACCCCGCTCTGACAAACTGACAATTTTAACGTTTCCGGGTGTTCCGACGGAAATGAAGCAAATGTGGCATGAAATCGCCGTTCCCTATCTACAAAGTCAGGGATGGTGTCAGGGGATAATTCGCAGTCACACGTTAAGATTTTGGGGGATTGCTGAGTCGGCTTTGGCGGAAAAAGTGTCTTCCTACCTCAATTTAACCAATCCAACGGTTGCACCCTATGCCAATTATGGGGAAGTTAAGCTAAGAATTTCCGCTCAGGCTGAGTCTCTAGAAGCGGCTGAACAGCTTATTACTCCGATTGAACAGCAACTTAAAGAGATTGCGGGTATAGACTGTTATGGCCGTGATTCTGATACTCTAGCCTCAGTGGTCGGTCAACTGTTACAAAAAAATAATTCAACCTTAGCCGTCGCGGAATCTTGTACTGGTGGCGGTTTGGGTCAGATGATTACCAGGGTTCCGGGGAGTTCGAGCTATTTTCGCGGTGGGATTATTGCCTACGATAATGCAGTAAAAACCGCTTTACTGGGCGTCAATCCTCAAGATATTGAACAATGGGGAGCGGTGAGTGAGATTGTCGCTGAACAAATGGCCCTGGGCGTGCGATCGCAGTTAAATACCACTTGGGGTTTGAGTATTACCGGAATTGCCGGGCCAGATGGCGGTACGGAAACAAAGCCTGTCGGACTGGTGTATATCGGTTTAGCGGGGTCAGAGGGACAAGCACAGAGTTTCAAGTTTTTATTTGGAAGTTTGCGCGATCGCGAATGGATTCAACGGGTGAGTGCTTGTTCTGCCCTCGATTTGCTGCGGCGTCAGCTTCAGTCTAGATCCGGAAAATAGTCAACTGCTTAATGGTTGATCTTGCACAAATCTGTGAAGATTCGTTATGATAAGAATAATACAAATTCTTAAACGATCTAGGATAGGTTGATCTATTCTACGTCTAGGTTGTCAAGTTTATGCAGGTTATTAGACTCACTGACGGAGTAGTAATGCCTGTCTAAGCTGGAAGTAACTCCATCAGTCAAGTTGTAGTCGGTGTACAGCAAGGAGCCATTTTTGCAATGGAATACATTGAAAAAGTGCTGGAAAAACTGAAAGAGTGGGCGCGCGAATTGATAGAAGCGTTATTAGGCCCCCAAACTCAGCCAGAAGTCGAACCCATCCCCATTCCAGTTGATGACCTTCAACGCCGCCGTCGCAAGTCTTAGGATTTAAGCTTTTGCAGGAAGTTTCAAAATTGCCGAGTATTTTAGTGCTGCACGGCCCCAACCTAAACCTTTTGGGTCAGCGAGAACCGGGGATTTATGGAACAGCAACGTTAGCAGAGATTAACCAACGCTTGCAACAAGAAGCGCAGTTACATCAATTTACACTATCGTTTTTGCAGTCCAATCACGAAGGGATCTTGGTGGACGCTATTCATTCAGCAAGAGACGAACACCAGGGCTTAATTATTAATGCAGGTGCTTATACCCATACCAGTATTGCGATTCGAGATGCTATCGCAGCAGTGGGACTCGCGACGGTAGAGGTACATTTGAGTAATATTTATCGCCGCGAAACGTTCCGGCATCATTCCTATATTGCACCTGTGGTTTTAGGACAAATTAGTGGATTTGGGTCGGACAGTTATCTTCTAGGACTGCAAGCTCTGGTCCGATATCTCAGTCAAACAACGATGCAAGCCCATCCTAACTTGTCCTCTGAAAATGAGACTTAATCAAGGGAATTGATCTATGCGAGACTCATTGCTCAGTCGGTTTCAGGGAACACTGGCAGGGGTATCGTTTGGCAGTAGACTAACAAGATCTCAGAAAAAACCGATTTCACCATCGGGTTCTTCAGCGCGAGAAGCGTTTCAGTTGCCCAAAACTTTGCTAAACTTAAACCAGTATCGATTGAAGTGGTGTCAACCTAACGGGGAGGAAGAAAAATCGACTTCAACCGATGAGGAGAATTTAGTAACTCAGATGACTCAGAGCCTGATTCGATGCCAGGGTTTACAACGAGTCGATTGGGATGAAACTTGGCAGCAATGGCAGCAGCAAGACTTAGAAAGAAAACAACAAGCACACACCAGGGTTAGAGAACCGAACAGGAGGGGTTTAGATGTCCAACCGGATAGTCGTGGCGGTTGTTCTCTGGCTGAAGTCACTGTAGCCACAGTACCAATCGCTCTATTTTTTCATGATCAACCCGATCAACTTCTACAGCAACTTCAGCAAGGAATACAAATTTGGCAAAATCCGTCTCCCTCCTTGGCTTTAGAACAAGCTGTATTGGCTGTTAGCTATGCTATCAGTTTGGCATTAAGGGAAGAACTCGATCCGGGAACTTTGATTGGGCAGATCCTTAAGCATCTAGATCCTGGGCTGATTTTACATCAGCAGTTGCAACAGGTTCAGACTTTAACCGAACAAAGAGTCAGTTTAGAAACAGTCCGAGAGCGGTTGCTTCAAAGTTCCAGTGAACTTGATCTAGGTGACAAAACTGATCAGATATCAGCAGATTTAAAAAGTACAACCTCCATAGCAGTTGCATTTTACTGCTTTGTCAGTACACCCCAAGATCCAGCGATCTCGGTGTTGCGGGCAGCTCAGACGGGTTTAACGATGCCAATGGTGAGTACAATCACAGGAGCTTTATCCGGCGCTCATAACGGTTTTTCTAGCTTTCCTGTCTCCTGGCAACTGCAACTCAAAAGGACAGCTTCATCTTCACAAGCGATTTCGGCAGAACCCCAGACGACCCAAGAAATGCTGTTTGTCGGAGAAAGTCTTCAACGAGCAACTGAACTATTCGCTGTTTGGTCTGGGAGTTATAATACAGCAAATCCCTTGTTCGAGACTCATCCGACCCTCGTTGTGTCAGCACCGAATGGGATTCGTTCAAGGCAGTCGTGAAACCCCAGCCCAGAAGATCCAGTTAATTGAGGTGTGAGTTTTTACCCTTGGGAGAGTGGTGGGATATTCTAGCTATATTGTTGGGTTTTTGTACGGGGAGATCGCATCCCAAAATCAGAAATCTGTACTCTAGAATTAATATGACACGGCTGCACTGTAGAATCTAGCTTCGATATAGATGAACACGTTCCAGTTAATCACACGGCAGATTGAACGGCTTCGTAGCCGCACTAACAGCTCGTTGTTGCGAGTCAATGGGACTCAGGCTGATCCAAGCAATTCAGAACCCTCGAAGCACCCCTTACCCCGCTCGTCAGAGGACGAATCTCAAGGCTTGAAGAACTCTGTCAATCCTCTCAAGCGCAAGGTTCTCAAATCACCTCAAGCCAGTTCTCCAGTGCTACTTTTTCTTGCCATTGTTTCCTTAACGGGAGTGATGGGAGTTCGCTTCTACAACCAACCTAAACTCGCCGTTGGCCGAGAAGCTCCCGAGACGATCCTAGCGCCAACAGATGCCACCGTTACCGATACAAGAACCACAGAGGAAAGACGCAAAGAAGCACTTTATGGGGTTGTGCCTGTTTTGGTGCTAAATTCTGTGGTCAACGAAGAAATTAATCATCGAATTGAAACCGTGCTAGAGGAGGGTAACATTGTCAGAGAGATAGCACAACCCTTTCCCTTTGTCGATTCCGGGATTTTATCTACGGATGCCCAATCCTATCTCCGTAGAATTCCGGAGTGGCAGTGGAAAGATTTACTGGCTCAAGTTGAACAAACCACCGTTCAACCGCAACTCAATCTGAATACCTCTGGCAGTTTATCGATCAATGGCGGGAAATTTTCATCGGCTCAACAACAAACTCTCAATCAACTGAGGTGGAAAGCATTCTCCCAACTCAGAGGCTATGCAAAACAGGCTTCTCCCCAAGAGTTTGCAGCCTTAGTCGTTCAAATCTCTGCGGCTCGTAAGCGATATGCGAAGGCTTATGCGACTTTTTCCAAACAGTTTCCTTCCGATACCACCAATTTCTACAATCAGTCTTTGCTGGATTGGTCTGATCTGACTTGGCAACAAACTCAAGTGGGTATTTTACAAGTCGCCAAGGAAATGCTCAGTCAGGGTATTGCCCCCGGATTACCGAGCGAGATTTTAGAACAAGCCGTGAAGATTCAGCTCGAAACGGCCGTACCGGAGGAATCACAATATTTTGCGGCTAAGTTGCTGACGAGCGCTTTGCGAACCAATCTGATCGAAGATCGAGAAGGGACTCGCACCAGGGCTGAACTGGCGGCTCAAAGTGTCGATCCGGTGGTTGTGACGATCAGTCGAGGAGATGTGATAGTTCGTCAGGGAGAGAAAATCACTCAACGTGAGTTCGTGATGCTCGATCATTTCAACAAGAGTGAACGCGGCATCAATTGGAAAGGTTTACTGGGATTTACAACTCTGGTGAGTGGGGCTGTGGTCGTCGTTCTGTTTGTCGGTGGGCGGTTCCGTCCGAGTCTACGCCACAGAGACTATTTGTTACTCTTGCTGCTGACTTTGAGTACACCCCTGTTAGTGCTGTTAAAAGTTCCTTCGACGGGTTTACCCGCAGTGGGTTTACTGGCGGGTAGCTTCTACGGGTCAGCAATGGGTGCTACCGTGATTGGTTTGCTCTCGACGCTGATCCCGATTGGTCTGGACGTGGAGATGATTCCCCTCGTAGCGAGTGCAGCAGGTGGCATTCTGGGAAGCTTGTTGGCGGGACAATTGCGATCGCGAGAGGAACTCGCTCTACTCGGTGGGGCGGTTGGTCTGACTCAGGGAACGGTTTATCTAATTGTCACCCTAACGGTCGTGGGAACAACAGCAAGTTCTATCTGGTTTATTCTATTGCGGCAATTTGTCTTACAAGTTCTCGAAGGCTTGGCTTGGAGTGTGGTTGCTTTGGGATTAAGCCCCTATCTAGAACACGTTTTTGACTTGATTACCCCCATTCGGTTAGCGGAACTGGCGAACCCCAATCGACCCTTACTCAAGCGCTTGGCAACGGAAGCTCCGGGTACGTTTCAACATACGATGTTTGTGGCAACGTTGGCAGAAGCGGCCGCTCAAGCTTTAGGGTGTAACGTGGAACTGGTGAGAACGGGAACTCTCTATCACGATATTGGTAAAATGCACGATCCCCTGGGATTTATTGAAAATCAGATGGGTGGGCCGAACAAACATGATGAAATTAATGATCCTTGGGAAAGTGCCAGAATTATCAAAAAACACGTCAGTGAAGGGCTAGCAATGGCACGTCGTTGTCGTTTACCGAAGGCTATTCAAGCTTTTATTCCTGAACATCAGGGTAAAATGTTGATTGCCTATTTTTATTATCAAGCCCAACAACGAGCGAAAGAAGATCCTTCTATTGTGGTTCGTGAAGAAGATTTCCGCTATGATGGGCCGAGTCCTCAGTCAAAAGAAACCGGAATTGTCATGTTAGCAGATTCCTGTGAGGCGGCATTGCGAAGTCTCAAAGATGCCACCCACGAAGAAGCCCTACAAATGGTGAATAAAATTCTCCGGGCCAGATGGCAAGATCATCAACTGGTAGACTCGGGACTCAGCCGAGAGGACATGGCAAAAATTGCTGAAGTTTTTGTGCGCGTTTGGGAACAAGTCAACCACAAACGCATTGCTTACCCCAAGGGAGTCTTTTCGGCTCGATAAGCTAGATTTATCCTTTGACTCCTGTTGCGGCATCTGTCGGCACAATATAGTGCTGTAGCAGCAGAAATAATAACAGGACGGGTGCTATCGAAATCACTGAACCTGCGGCGACTAAACGCCAATCGAGAGAGAACGTTCCCGCTAATTTTGCCACCCCTAAAGGCAGGGTATAATACTCGGGCTGGTCTAAAATGAGTAATGGCCAGAGAAAGTCACTCCAAGACCCGATAAACACAAAAATCGCTAAGGTCATTAAAGCAGGGCGTATAGCTGGAAGCATGATATGCCACCAAATTCCCAGTTCAGAACATCCATCGATCCGGGCGGCTTCAATGAGTTCTTTGGGTACACCCAGAAACGCTTGTCGGAGCAAAAAAATACCAAACGCCGAAGCAATACTGGGAAAAATTAAGCCGAGATAAGTATTTCTCAATCCTAACTGCACCGTTAAAACGTACAGGGGAATCATCACAATTTGAAACGGGATCATAATTGTGGCAATGATAGCGGTAAAAATTCCATCCCGTCCCCGAAAATTCAGTCTCGCTAGGGGATAAGCAGCCAGAGAACAAAATAACAGGTTAAACCCAACTGTGAGACTCGCAACGATCAGACTGTTGACTAAATACCGCCCCATCGGGTTAGTTTGCCACACTTTGATAAAATTACCAAACGTGGGTTGACTCGGTAAAAGCTGAGGCGGGAATTCAAAGATATTTTCGCTTCCCGACTTAAATGCTGTACTGAGCAGCCACAGAAGCGGAAATAACATGAAAAAGGCGATCGCACTGAGCAGTAAATAATTCCAAAATTGATTGAATCTTGCTGATTTTCCGTTCATTCCCCTGTTAATCTTAAGCCTTCTTCGGTACAAATTCCCTGTAACGGTTGATCCCAATCATCAATCGGTAACTCCGTCAAATAGGCATAATCAAACAGAATAGCGATGGTGGGAGTTAATTGCCATTCAGCAGAACTCAACATCCGATCATAATATCCTCCACCGTATCCTAAACGATAGCCTCGCTGATCACAAGCAACCGAGGGAACCAAAATTAAATCAACTTCAAAAGGGGAAATGATCGGTAAGTCAGCGTGGGGTTCCCAAATCCCATAAGCCCCGGTTTGCAGGAGTTCTCCTGGTTTCCATTGATGCCAAATTAGAGATTTTTCTACACATCGTGGAAATCCCCAAATTTTTTTTCCTTCTTTGCTTGTTTCTGCAAATAAACGACTCAAATCGGGTTCTTGACGAAAACTCACATAAGCTAAGACTGTTTTCGCTTGTTCAAATAAGGGTGAAGCTTGCAAATGAGAACAAATGCGATCGCTCTTTTCTCGCCAATCTTCTGCTGACATTGACTGGCGAACTTGCAGGATCTTCTGACGAAGCTGATTTTTAGTGAGTGAAGTCAACTTTTTTTTCACTTTCGATTGATAGAGTTCTGATCGATCTTGGCAATCAGAACAGGATAAAAAACCAAGTTTAATTTATCTTAGTATCTTGCAAAATTGATTCGGTAAATCTAGCTATTTAGACTCGCTTTTTTTTACTTGAATTGTTGAAAATTTACCCTCATTCAGACTACAAGAAGGGCAAGAAAGGCTCAATTTTTAATTTCAAGTAGTGACTGAGTTAACGTTAAAATTCTTGAACACGAAAAAATCAATGATATGGATTTGAGTGCGCCCTGAAAAGCTAAATGATATAAAATCACTACCCAAAAAACCTTAAATCGGTAGAGAAATTTTAGACTTGAGCCTTATCTTACGTCGAACAACCTGAATTTTTCAAAAAAGATTAATTGAGGTTTATACTGCAACAGGTTCAGCGTGTTGACGATACCACTCAATGGTATTTTTCAACCCTTCTTTGAAACCCACTTCTGCAACAAACCCAAACTTCTCTTTCGCTCGTTGTGTATCCAAACATCGACGAGGTTGACCATTGGGTTGATCGGTTTCCCAGACAATTTCCCCTTCAAAACCCATTAACTCACAAAGGGTTTCCACTAAATCTCGAATTTTGACTTCATGGTTTGTCCCTAAATTAACAGGGTCAGGTTCATCGTAAGATTGAGTTGCCATGACAATTCCCCGAGCCGCATCTGTTGAATATAAAAACTCACGACTGGGACTGCCATCCCCCCAAACCGGAAGTTGTTTGTCCCCCCGTTGTTGAGCTTCATAAACTTTACGAATTAAAGCCGGAATCACATGAGAACTGCGCGGATCAAAATTATCCTCCGGGCCGTAGAGATTGACAGGTAATAAGTAGATGCCATTAAAATTATACTGTTGGCGATAGGCTTGAAGTTGTACCAATAAAGCCTTCTTCGCAATGCCATAGGGAGCATTTGTTTCTTCTGGATAACCGATCCACAGATCATCCTCTTTAAACGGTACGGGGGTGAATTTAGGATAAGCACAAATTGTCCCGACACAGACAAACTTTTCCACACCCGCTTCATAGGCACAATGAATGAGTTGTGTACCCATCATCAAGTTATCGTAAAACAGTTCGGCTGGTTTTTCCCGGTTTAGACCAATTCCCCCAACGTGAGCTGCCAAATGGATAATAATATCTTGACCCTGAACCACCTTTTGACAGGCTTCATAGTTACAAAGATTGTACTCTCGCGATCGCGGAATCAAGATTTTGTCTAAATTCGCCCCTGCTTTGAGTAACTGATCCACCACTTGCCGCCCCAGAAACCCTGCGCCTCCGGTGACAACAATTCGTTTATCCTGTAAATCCAGTGCATTCATGGATGATGCCTCATTATTTAAAAACGATTAGTCAAAACCGTGAGCGATCTTTTTAGATTTTTCCAACGCTTGAATATCGGCATCCACCATTAATTTCACCAATTCATCAAACGTTACCGAAGGTTCCCACCCCATTTTTTGTTTCGCTTTGCTGGGATCACCAATTAACAATTCCACCTCAGCCGGGCGGAGATAGCGTTCATCAAACTTGACATAATCATGCCAATCTAAATTGACATAGCCAAAAGCAATATCGAGAAATTCCCGAATGGAGTGAGTTTCATTCGTGGCTACGACATAATCATCGGGACTGTCTTGCTGAAGCATCAACCACATGGCGCGTACATAGTCTTTAGCATAGCCCCAATCCCGCTTAGAATCGAGATTTCCCAGGTAAACATCTTTTTGTACTCCCTTAAGAATTCTCGCCACTGCACGGGTAATTTTGCGGGTTACAAATGTCTCACCGCGTCGGGGACTCTCATGGTTAAAGAGAATGCCGTTACAGGCAAATAAATCGTAGGATTCTCGATAATTAACCGTTTGCCAATGAGCATAAACCTTAGCACAGGCGTAGGGACTGCGGGGATAAAAGGGGGTTGTTTCCTTTTGGGGAACTTCCTGGACTTTTCCAAACATCTCCGAAGAACCCGCTTGGTAAAAACGAACTTCAATCCCTGTACGATGTTGATAGTCGCGAATCGCTTCTAAAATCCGCAGTGTTCCCATGCCCACCGCATCAACGGTATATTCAGGGGAGTCAAAACTGACTCGAACGTGAGATTGAGCGCCGAGATTATAAATCTCAATCGGTTTAACTTCTTCTAAGATGCGACGTAGAGTCGTTCCGTCTGTGAGATCTCCATAATGGAGAAACAGACGAACTTCTTCATTGTGAGGGTCTTTGTAGATATGATCAATCCGGTCTGTATTAAAACATGAACTCCGGCGAATAATCCCGTGAACTTCATAGTCTTTTTCAAGCAAAAGTTCACTCAAGTACGATCCATCTTGACCCGTAATTCCTGTAATTAGGGCGCGTTTGCATTCCGTCATCTCAATCTTCTCTTTGAGTTAAATCTAATCAATGTTGCCAAAACGGGTTTTGACGGCGATGTGATCGAGGTTAACCTTGATCTTTGCATCTGTTGTCTTTACCCGTTCCTGATCAGTGCAATCGGCATTGTACAGATAGAATCAAGCGAACAATCGATAACGAAAGCCAAATATCCCCTGTGATGAAATCCAGTCAACGGATTGAAAGCTGCACAAATTTTGAGTTGGGGATTCGATCATCAGGGGCTAGGGGCTATTGTTATCCGATAACACTGCTGATTCAATTTCTACCTTAACCCAAAACCGACTGCACAAGGTCAGGAAACGCTTGAACCGGAGTTATAGCGAGGGCATTGACTGATCATGAATCTTTGTCACCCTTTAGTAAGCTCCATTATTTTTGGGAAAAATGACAACACCGATGGTCTTAATTATAATCCACAGGTCAGTCCAGAAATTTTTGAAATTCACGTAATACAAATCAATCTGAACTCGTCGAGGATAGGGAATATCATTGCGCCCAGACACTTGCCACAAGCCAGTAATTCCGGGTTTAATCGTTAAAATTTTATCCATGTGACGCCCGTACTTGTGTAACTCTTCAGCGACGAGAGGTCTTGGCCCGACAACACTCATATCCCCTTTGAGGACATTCCAAAACTGGGGAAACTCATCGAGACTCGTCACTCGTAAGAAATGACCAATCCAGGTAATTCGGGGGTCGTGTTTCAGTTTAAAGTTGTCCTGAAATTCTTGACGCAGGTGGGGAGATGTTTCCATCATTTGCGTCAACATTTCATCGGCATTTGTGACCATCGTTCTGAACTTGATGCAGTCGAAAAGCTTGCGGTTCTTGCCAACTCGTTGCTGCACATAAAACACTGACCCTGGTGAACTAAGCGAGATCAACAGAGCCAGAAGCAAGTACACTGGGGAAAACAGGATCAGAACCGATAGCGAAAACAGTATATCGAATGATCGCTTGAAAAACTCTCCGTTGAGGTTCTGTAGAACAGATAAACCTCGTATCGGCTGTTGCCGGACTAGAGGGACAAAACTACGCCTTGTGAACGCACGTCGTAGTCCCCTACCGAAGATGAGTTGGCTATTGGCAGTCATCTTACTCCTTCAATTCACACCACACACAGTCCTGATCATAAAGCTTCCAGACACCTTGTTCAGAAATCAGGGTGCAAGGAAGTCTCAAATCCAATAAAATTTCGGGGGCGTACCCGAACATCCCTAACGGGATAACCCTTGAATGTATGCTTCTTTCTGCTTTCTACAGAATCCGCAATCATGCAAGCATTTTAGCCAAATTTTTCGGAGGGAAACTGTTTTTTCTGACAGCGTTCCACAAATTCCAGGTATTCTCGCCCGAACCGTTTTTGGTCAAACTGAGCTACATGGGATTGCATCTTTTCTGGCTGAAATTGGCTGCTGAGTTGCTCAAAGGTGTGTACGGCTTCAATTAAAGCCGCCTCCGTTTGAGGGGAAAACAACAGCCCCGTTCCCGAGTCGGGTGACAGACGAATATCGCTCACGGTTTCGAGCGCTCCGCCTGCACCATAAGCTATGACGGGAGTTCCACAAGCTTGAGCCTCAATCAGTGCCATTCCTAAATCTTCACAAGCCATATAGACAAAAGCTTTTGCTTGTGCCATATAGTGTTGAACCACTTCATCGGGTTGCCAACCCAATACCTGTACATTTGATTTGGCCATCTGTTTGATTTGACTCAACTGTGAACCCGCACCAATCACCACCAGTGGACGCCCGAGTTGATTAAAGGCGTTGACGATTAATGAGATTTTTTTATAGCTCACTAGACGGCAAACGGTCAGATAATAGTCTTGCTTTTCAGTTTGTAGTTGAAAACGATCAAGATCAACAGGTGGATAAATCACTTTAGCGCGTCGTCGGTAACAACGCCAGATTCGCTCCCGTGTATGTTTTGAGTTGGCGATAAAATAGTCCACTCGATTGGCTGATAGTACGTCCCATTGGCGGATTCGATGTAATAAGTACCGCGTTAACACACCAGGAAGCCCCCAACCAGCCGGACTGCTGTTTAAGTAGTCAAAAGTCAAGTCCCAAGCATAGCGCATTGGTGTATGACAATAGCAAATATGCAGTTGGTCAGGACTGGTTAACACGCCTTTAGCGACCGCATGAGATGAGGATAAAATGACATCATAGGCTCGCAAGTCTAATTGTTCAATCGCCAATGGCAGAAACGGCAGATATTTCTGAACGCCATTACGAGCCAGGGGGAACTGTTGCAGAAATGTTGTGCCAATTTGACGATTGAATAAGTAACTTTGCGGGTTGGTAGACTCAAAATCAATCAGAGCGTACAGATCTGCATCAATGTGTTTGAGGATGTCTCGCACAACCAGTTCAGAGCCGCCCGTTGCTTTGGGGGTTAACCATTCATGGACTAGAGCATATTTAAACGACACAATGAATATCGGACGCTTAGGTAAAGATGTTCCATCAATATCTCATGGGATTACTGTATCGTACAGTTGAATGTTACGATTGGCTCTGATCAAGCGATGAATTCCAGAGCGTCGAGTACGTCACTCGGTTTGATCACGATCCGCAACCCGTCTTACACAAAATTGTCATTCAACCCGGATAGTTAAATTTATCTTATAGAACAGTTTAAGAATTCTTATGAAATTTAGAGATTTGTGCCGTGTAAGCGTAGCGCGGGCGATCGCAGAAGATCATCAGTATTTTTTCGGACAAATAAGTTAATCTCGGTTACAATCTTAAAGAAAATACAAACTCTGGCTCAGACAACGCATCTACTCTGTTCATTGGTTCTGAATCAATGAGTAAAAACAGTTCTAGTCAGCCCGTGTGACTTCAATGAAATTAAAAGCCAGTAGAGATCAGATAGAATTATACCCTCTCTCCAGGGGGGAAGAAGCCGAAAACTCCTCTAATGGAGCCAATATCTATTTCTTTTACCTCTGTTAAATACAGACTCGATTTGACATTTTTTTGAATCAGAAAGTGTAAAGTATTTTTCACAATGTTGTCTGATTCCTGATGTTTATAGACATCATAAAAAGACTCAATAATCCGCAGGGTGTATTGAAGTGTTGACGAATGACTAAGTTCGATCATCCACACACAATCGAACCGAAAAACTAGATCAAAAAACCCTGCCATGATGCTGAACCCTATCCTGTCAAATCAAGAATTTCTCGGGGATGTTAATCACTGTTTGTATCAAGAACTCGAGCAGTTAAGGCGTGAAAATACAACCTTAAAAAATAGGCTCGAAAAAATTAGCCAGTTTCATCCCATTGTCCTCAAATTGTCGCCCTTTTCAATTGAAAGCGAAATGTCTGGCTCTGATGTAACGGTTAACCTTGTTAACGACCCGCTATTCAATAACATTAGCCTTGCTCTTTCTACTACCCTAACTCAACAAGAACTTTTAAAAACACCCATCAATTTTTCTTTCAATTGCAGCCCGGGTTCCTGTGTTGAACCGACAAGCAATTCTGCCAACGAAAATCTCTATCGTCGAACACTCGCCTTAGAACATCTTATCCGCCAACAAACCCAAAACCAAAGCAACCTCAAATGTAGAATTCAACAAATTACTGAAACCGCCGCTCATACCTTGGAAGCTGTCGAAAAAATCAGTCTGTATTTATACCCTCAAAACCATCAATTTTCTGAACTTGAATCTCTATTTAATGTCAATATCAATCTGGGGAATGGGCAGAAAACTGATCCGGTTTGTCTTCACTTATATGATTGCTTAACTCACTATCATTATACTCATCTCGAACCGAATACGATAGCGACACCGCAACCCAATTATCTGGGTGAATGTCCGCTTGAATTTGCTTGGGGAAGTATTAAGCCCACTCTAAACTCGAAAGAATACAGCAGATTGTTTTCCGACTTCTCCAACCCTGTTCATCGCTCAAATCAACTGAATGTGTTAGATATTCCGCTCAAACTTGCTGAAGAAAAAATCGGATATCTGCGAATCGAACGAGGGAATATAACCGATGACTGGACAAAAGAGGAAGAATCTTTTTTGGAATGTTTAGCTCACTTAGTCAGTTTAACACTAGAACGATTCAAAAGCCAATATCTGGAAAAAAAATGGTCTAGAGAACAGGAGCAACTGCAAGTTAAATTAGAGCAAAAAACCGCTACACTTCAGCAAACGACTCAAAAACTGCGATCGCAAATATCCGAACGTCAAAAGCTTGAATTAACCTTACAAGATGCTCGTCATAGCGCTCAAACGGCGCTGCGAGCGAAAAGGGCGTTTCTTGCTAATATTAACCACGAATTACGCACTCCCGTTCACGCCGTTATCGGCTATAGCGATCTTTTGTGCGAAGAAATGGTTGAACAGGGACAAATAAACTGGCTTGAAGATATGCAGATTATTCGTGGAGAAGGATATCGACTCCTGAGTCTAATTGATAGTATTCTTGACTTGGTTCGCATCGAAGCGGGACAGATGTCATTGAACCTAGAAATCTTTGATCCGGTAAATGTGATCAAGGGCGTTGTTAAGAGCCTTGAGTCGATGGCTGAGAAAAACCGAAATCAACTTAAACTCAGTTATGGCAATGATTTAGGACTG
Organism: Limnoraphis robusta BA-68 BA1; assembly: GCF_034932365.1. Taxonomy (NCBI): domain Bacteria; kingdom Bacillati; phylum Cyanobacteriota; class Cyanophyceae; order Oscillatoriales; family Sirenicapillariaceae; genus Limnoraphis; species Limnoraphis robusta. Next base: position 63,300 of record NZ_JAYGHR010000063.1, read on the forward strand.
ATGCACACCGATTTAAGCAAATTGCAAAAAATTTTACATCACTTACTCGAAAATGCTTTGAAATTTACAGAAGGCGGTGAAATTGAGCTGACTGCTTGTCGCCAAGGGGATTGGATAGATTTCTATCTCCAGGATAACGGAATCGGGATTTCTGTCGAACAACTGCACTGTTTGTTTGAAGCTTTTACTCAAGCCGATGATTCTCTCTGTCGCAAGTACGCGGGAACTGGACTGGGATTAACCATTTGTCGCCGTTTATGCAAAATGATCGGAGGTGATATTACGGTTTCCAGTCAGCTAGGTCAAGGTTCAACTTTTGTCGTTCGTCTGAAAGCTCATCTAGATGATACTGTGCAGTGTCAAGCGGGATGATATTTTTTGGGGTGCAGAAAGACAAAATAAACAGTAAACTGTAAGGGTAAGGGGTAATTCAGTTCGATAGAATTACCCCAGATTTGCTTTATATTTTTCTAGCAACATCCTCCCCAACTGGGAATCCTCAAGCAACTGTTCACAAAAAGGTAAATATGTCCAGGTATGACTCCCACTTACGCTGCTCTTTCTGCGGCAAGTCCCAAGAGCAGGTTCGCAAGTTAATTGCTGGCCCTGGTGTCTACATCTGCGATGAATGCGTTGAACTTTGTAATGAAATTTTAGAGGAAGAATTTTCAGATTCTACTAACTCCTCTGCTCAATCTCCGCAACTTGATTATGCTTCTACAGGTTCAGCCAATACCAGTCTTTCATTTCAGCATATCCCCAGACCCATAGATATTAAACAACATCTTGATGATCATGTTATTGGTCAAAATGATGCTAAAAAAGTTCTATCCGTAGCGGTTTATAATCACTATAAACGCCTGAGTCTAGAACAAGCCAGTCAGAGTGGCAATCTGAATCCTGATGATGCTGTAGAGCTACAAAAGTCGAATATTTTGTTAGTTGGCCCTACAGGTTGTGGTAAAACGTTATTGGCTCAAACTCTAGCCAAGCAACTTGATGTTCCTTTTGCGGTTGCAGATGCCACAACCTTAACTGAAGCGGGATATGTTGGGGATGATGTGGAAAATATCTTGTTGAGACTGCTACAGGTGGCAGATTTTGATGTGGAAGCGGCTCAACGAGGGATTGTGTATATTGATGAAATTGATAAAATTGCCCGCAAGAGTGAAAATACTTCGATTACTCGCGATGTTTCTGGAGAAGGGGTACAGCAAGCACTCCTGAAAATTTTAGAAGGAACGGTGGTTAATGTTCCGCCTCAAGGGGGACGTAAGCATCCTTATCAAGAATTTATTCAAGTTGATACCAGCAAGATTTTATTTATCTGTGGTGGTGCTTTTGTGGGTTTAGAAAAGATTATTGAACAACGACTTGGGAAGAAATCATTAGGCTTTATTCAACCCACTGAGACGGGGAATAATACAGCCGTTAAGTCTGTTCAACGTCAAGATGAATTGTTAAAATACGTTGAACCAGATGATATGGTGAAGTTTGGTTTAATCCCAGAATTTATAGGGCGAATTCCCGTCGTTACGGTGATTTCACCCCTGGATGAAGAAGCTTTGATGCGGATTTTAACAGAACCTCACAATGCTCTGATTAAACAGTATAAAAAGCTGCTGAAAATGGATAATGTTCGCTTAGAATTTGAACAGGATGCTTTACAGGCGATCGCATCGGAAGCTTATCGTCGGAAAACGGGAGCAAGAGCATTACGAGGTATCTTGGAAGAATTGATGCTCGATGTCATGTATGAACTTCCTTCTCGTCAGGATGTGGTTCGCTGTATTATCACTCAGGAAATGGTTGAAAAACGCTCAACGGCTGAGGTTTTATGGCACCCAACCTGGCGTAGACAACACGAGTCAGCCTAAGTTTCTTGAGTCTAGGGATGGAAAATTATGAAGTCGGTTTTCTATCCCTGTTTCGCTTGATTAATTATTTAAAGCTGCTTGTTCGGGAGAGGTATTTGTTTTAATGGAGCGTAATTCTTTTTGAATGGAAATGGCTTTTCCGAGAGAAGAAATGGCTTCTTGATAGTTTTTCAGTTTGGAAAGTAATGCTCCTCGAAAACGCCATGCTTCTGCATCGTTGGGTTCTAGCTTGATGGCTTGATCGTAGGCGGCGATCGCCTCAGAATATTGTTCTAATTTTTCTAAGAGGAGTCCCTGATGTCGCCAAACTTCTGAGGCTTCTGGTTTGAGTTCAATGGCTTTTTCGTAAGCAGTTAATGCTTCTGAATATTGCTTGAGTTGAACTAAAACTGAACCTTTCCCTAACCAAGCTTCATAATAGTTTGGTTGATGGTGAATTGCTGTTTCAAAAGAAGCGATCGCCTCAGAATATTGTCCTAATTGTTGTAATAAAGACGCTCTCATATTCCACAATTCGGGGGAAGTTGGATCGAGTCCAATGGCTTGTTCAAAGGAAGCGATCGCCTGTTCATAGCGTTTTAATTTACACAGTGCAACGGCTCGATTTAACCAAACTTCTCGTTTTCCAGCATCAATTGTAATGGCTCGATCATAAGAAATTATGGCTTCTTCATAGCGTTGCAATTTTCCTAATACATTACCCCGATTATGCCAGGTTTCATATTTATTGGGCTGAATTTCTAACGCTTTATCATAAGATTCTAAGGCTTCATCATAGCGTTTAAATTTCCGCAGTAATGCGCCTCGATTGTGCCATGCTTCATCATCTTTCGGTTGAATCTGCAAAGAGCGATCGTAAGATTCTAAGGCTTCAGCATATCGCTTTAACTTGACTAATACATTCCCACGATTGTACCAAGCTTCAGATTTTTTAGGCTGAATTTGTACAACTTTTTCATAGGCATTTAGAGCTTCGTTATAGCGGTTGAAGCGCACCAGAATATTACCTTGATTATACCAAGCTTCATCTAAGCCTGGATTCATTTTAACGGCTTTTTCAAATAAAGCTAAAGCTTCTGCATAACGGTTTTCATTCGCTAAAGCTTCTCCTTGTTTGAGATAATCATCTGCAATGAATTCAGGGGAAGCCGAAAACTGAAAATCCCAATCTAAGTCTGTGGGTAATGGCGTTTTTGCTTGAGGATTGGCTGAGAAATGATGATTGAATTTTTCTAATAAAGATTGCTCTCTTGAGTTAAAATCTGATTGAAAATTTTGTAAGTTTTGTAGTGAATTTAACTGCAATTGATGTAATTGATCAATGGAAGTACGAGAGGCTGAGGCTTCTTGTTTGACGAAGTTAATTGATTCTTGAGCGGCTTGAATTTGTAGGGCTAATTCTTGAGCGAGGAGTTTAGATTGTTCCGTCGAAAGCGCAATTTGTTCTTCTAAGCAATCAACCTGACTGAGACTGCGATTGGCTTCTGCAACTAATTCTCGAATGATCAGACGCCGAACTAACCAAAAAAATGCCATCGTGACGATGGGTAAAAGCGTTACAACAATCAGTAAGCTATTGAGTAATGTAATGGTATAGTTAAATTCAGAGTCAGTTTGAGAAGTGGGTTGTTCAGAGAGTGTCGCGTTAGCCGTAGCGAGATGAAGATCTGAGGAGAAAGGGCGATCGCTTTCTGAAAAAGTTTTTACTAATAAAGCTAACCAAGTTTGATCGAATAATGAGTTGATTTTTGGTTGATTGGACTGCGATAATTGAGCAGAGCGAGGTAAGGGTTGAACTGCCGAAGCAACAATTAAATGATTTCCTGTTGTTGGCTGAGAAATTGAGGGGGAAAACTCCTGCACAATCAACATTTCCGGCGTACTTACCGATGGCATCTGCTGTGATGCGATCGCTTCAATCGAATCAATTTTGTTGTCGGTTTCAGGTATTATCCCTGAAGAAGTGGATAGCCGAGCCTCAGAAATCGAACTCGCTTCGCTGATGGAGTTCTGAGCGACTAAAGCCGCTAAAGCTAAAAATGTTACATTTGATAATTTCATAACGCTCAACTCACGTGCAAGCTAGGAGGGATAAATCGCCGGATCAATTGACTCAAATTTGCACTGAAAACCGTTTTAACCTACAAACGAAGTCAGAGTTTAAGTGCTACTTAGTTTTACGCAAATCTCCAGATCAATCAGGACATATTGGTGTAAAACTTTTCTCCATTCGCCTCAGTACATCAGGCTTTCACCCTTGGATCTCGTATAAAATCTAGGAATGCTCCTGAATCTGTAAACCGCTCTACGAAAATAACATTTAACTTCAGCATTCAGGGTGAGCATTGAAAGGTAGCACAAAACTCTGAAGCTGATCGCAGCCCGTTGAGGTTTTCTAACCTGTAGCGACTGCCTTAATTTATTGAAAAAACAATCACAAATACAATGGATTCACAAGTGCCTCAATTGTCAGAACAAGGAAGTGACAGCCCGATTTTTGTCTTACCTCCCTACAAAGTTGAACGAGTTTTAGTTGCTGCTGCTGAAGTGATTGACTGGGGATTAGAAATGTTTGCCATCCCCAATTTATGGAAACAAACGAAAGGTAAAGGCATCAAAGTTGCTGTTCTCGATACGGGAATCGCCCTCAGACATCCTGAACTCGTTGATGCGGTTGAAGATGCTCGCGATTTTACCAACAGTCCTTCTGGCCCGAGTGATGTAGAGGGACACGGAACCCACGTAGCTGGAATTATTGCCGCTCGGGAAAACCGAGGTGGGGTTGTCGGTGTTGCTCCTGAAGCGAAACTGCTGGTGGGTAAAGTTTTAGGTGATAATGGCTACGGTACTGCTCAACAGCTTGTCAATGGGATTCGCTGGGCGATTGATAAAAAAGCAGATATTATTTCGATGAGTTTGGGAAGTCCTCTACCCAGCGAGGAAATGCACGCGGCGATTAAAGCGGCGGTTCAAGCGGGTATTTTTGTGATTTGTGCAGCAGGTAATAGTGGCCCTAATCTAGAAACGGTAGAATATCCGGCAATTTACCCGGAAACGATTGCGGTTGGGGCCATTGATCGGACTCGACGTGTGGCTCAGTTTTCTTCTCGCGGTAAAGCGGTTGATATTGTGGCACCGGGAGATAATATTCTTTCGACTTATCCACCTCGAGGGGTTGCTGTTTTGAGTGGAACTTCGATGGCAACGCCTTTTGTTAGTGGAGTTGTGGCGTTGATGCTGGCGAAACATCGCAGCTTTGGGGGTCAGACGGCGGTTAAAACTCAAGCCGAGTTAATTGAACATCTGCAAAAAACGGCGATTGATGCGGGTATGCCGGGATTTGACCCTTATTATGGGTTTGGGTTAATTAATCCGGAGGCTTTGTTATTATCGCATTTAGACCGAACACTACAAAGCCTTGCTAAAGAAGAATTAACGAGTAAGTACATTCAAAGACTTAAACAACTGAGTCAAGATTCTGCGAACAGTCATTAAAAAAAAAACCCGGTTTCCCAGAAGTTACCGGGTTTTTATTATTGGGGATTGAGTAAATAAAAACTGGGTTTTGCATTTTCATCGGGGAGAATATCCCGAATATTTTTCACATCCCAACGTTGACATAAACTTGAAAAAGCCTGTAAACTTTCTAATCGGGCTGATAGTTCGCTTAAGGTGTCTAAATATTCCGCGATCGCAATTTGCTGATAAGTCCATTTTTGATCCAGTTGGGAAGCGTGAAACATCTCAAACTCGACTTCTGCATCTTGTTGTCGCTCTTTAATTTTGTTCGGAGATAATCGACAATCAACCGAAGAAATTTGAGCGATGCGTTCAACTCGTTCTCGACTAATATGGGGATGAAAACGGGACGCACCAAACCGATAAGCCGTTGAGAATTGGGGACGTTCATCAACTAATAATTTATCCGCCCATTGAATAGCTACTTGTTTAAAGCGAGGAACTTCTAAAATTAGCAATTGTTCCGCATCATTAATCAGTCCAGTTTCTAACAAAAGATTCGCTTCAACCGCAGTCGCAACCGCCCAACCTTGTACCGCAATATCGGCTTTTAAAATTGTTTCGGCGTCTAACTCCGGTAGAGTTTGCATGGCTTGGTTAGACAGAATCATTCTAACTTTTGAAGCCACTTTTATGGTGTCTTGTACGGGAGATTCAGGAAAACGATTGCGGTTGAGAAGTTCTGCTTGTAAAGCCGCTATCTCTTTGAGAATAATCGTTTGATGAAGTTCGGCGATCGCATTTCCCAAACGTTTTTGTTCTTCGGTGTTGTATTCGACCAATAAACACAGATATACTAGCTGGTTGCTCATCTGATTTAAGCGGTTTTCTATGCGATCAAAGCCTGCTTCAACGAGTTTATGCAGAGTATCTAATGAAGCTTGAATTTGGTGGAGTTTAAAACCCATATAGATGAATCCCGCCACACTCACACCCAGATTTAGAACACTTGCTCCCGCAGAAATTTGAGTGAGTTTTAAGACAGAAGCCAAGTTTTCTTCAACTTTATTAAACTTAGACAGGATTTCTGTTAAGCCAGAAGGTTCGACGAGATGGCGAACAATTTGACCCGTACCAGTTTCTCGGATCACTCCCCCAAATCGTTTGAGAGAACCATCGATTAAACCTTGTATAATCACCGGATCATCAATTAAAAAAGTTGTATCAATTAACACGAAAATCTCCTATTTATCGAGCGTAAAGAAAGGGTAATTGATCGTCATAATTAAATAGGCGATCAGATACATTAACTCCTGTTGCAATATTTGGTAATTTTTCAAAAGCATCACTTCGATCAATGGAAGTGACATCTTTAGCAAATCCTTTTTCGTAATTAGACAAACTAATTAACAAGAAGTATACATCATACTCAGATGTATCTAATACTTTCGATTTTTTCAGAAAATCATTAGTAGTATTCAACTTGAGAAGATCGGATTCTTCTCCCATCCATAAAGCTTGTGTAGCTCGGTACAAAGACCAACAGTCATCAGCTTTAATCTTTCCATTTGCTTTGATAGATTGGATTACTTTTTCTTGTTTGGCACTAACTACCAGCACTAGAAAATAATTTTTTTGTCCACTTTGACGATTGGTTTTACCACTTAGGCTTGTATCGGGACAATCATTGAAAGTCTTCTGTTCTTTATTTTTCTCTACTTGTTGATACAAAATAAAAAAACCACCAAAAAGTAACAAAAACAAAAGTTCCATGTTTAGAAAATTCCTATTTACAAGGTGAATGGTTTTCTGTGAAAAAAATACACTTCTACTGATTTTAAGTAAAAGTCTTATGAAGTACGAGATTCATTCTCTAAATTTTGACGAATCTCTAGTACAGAATCTTTACCCAATGTAATTTCGTCCCAACGCTTAACTTCTGCTTCAAAGTCACGTTGAATAATCTCTAATTGTTCCTGAAGTGAACGATTGACAAAATTGATAGTATCTTTAATTGACTGCTCAAACTCAAAGTCAACGTTGTTGAGATGATTAATCATCCAATCACGAAGAATATCCCATAACTTTTCCTTTTCTTTTGCGATACCTGCTGACCACTGACGAGCCATATTATCAGCATCAGGAAGTTCAAGTTTTTGGTATTCAACTTGTTCAATTTTATCTTTCCAGACCGTTCTGGTTTTCGTTTTCTTCTTAAAACAGCTTCCAGTCGTGTAATCTTCTTGTACAGCTTGTTTACCGACAACCTCTTTGTTTTTATTCTGGCTTTGTTTAATATTTACAGAAAAATCAAACAAATTCTCAGGTAAAGTCGGTGGTGTTTGAGATATCCGGTTTTTAAACTCTGCAATAATTGCTTCATCTAGTTTAAATTCGGGTAATTCTTGACAACATAAATCGCACAGTTCATTTACTTTTTGATTGACTAATGACTGCAAGGCATCTTCAAGCTGTTTCGCTTGCGCTTGTAGCATAAATTCAGCCCGAACAGATAACGCCTCTCGCATCGCCAAATAGAGCTTACGAACTGCACGTTCAGCGTGTTCTAGTTCTCGAAGTCCTTTACTATCGTCTTGACGTACCTCTTTAACCCAATAACCGGATTCGTGGGTAAAACCTTTGCAATTTCGACTGACTAAATCGTATGCTTTAGTAATGTTGCGTGCGTATGTTGGCGCAATCACCTCGTTGAGTTTTTCCTCTAGTTCATAGGTTCCCAGGTTATTTTTAAGCGCATTCCGAACAGTAGCAATCAGGTTGATAGTTAAATCAGCTTCAATTTCACGAAAAGCATCAATCAAATTTTGAAAGCCGTGTAATCCTCCATCTTTAGCAGCCATTCTGTAGATTTTAGCCACTTGATGTTGAGACGTAGGATCATGCTTTTTTAGAAGTTCTACTGTCTCATCAACTCCATTTTTAAAGTCTCGACCAAAACGATCAATCTCCTTAGACAAACGTTGACGACTGGCTTCGATTTTAGCTTGCTCTTTCTCGATTTCTTCCTGACTTTCTATTTTTCGTGTCTCGGCTAAAAGATTGATACTTGCTGTTAACGCATCGCAACTAGCGAACACTTGAAATAAAGCCGGTAAAATCACCAACTCTGAAAAAGACTCTTCTAACCGAACTCGTAGACGATGCCAAAGCTGTTCTCCTCCACTCCATTTCTGAGCATAGTCAAGAACTTTCCGCAGAGTGTTATCATCAATATTCTTTCCATCGGCTACTCGATATTCTAAGTTATGGAACCAACGTCGCAAGTTTTTATCTTCATCAACAAATTGTTTGATTGTTCCCGCACAATCTTGAAGCATTGCTTTCAACAATTTCAGACGAGTTTGTTGATCAACCAAAGATTTAGATTTTAGTGATCCTGGCCCCCAAGCACATTGAGCGTAGTACAAAAGTCGAGCATTAAAAGGCAAAATATCCGGTAAAACTTCCAGAGAGAGCGTCTCTTGAATTTCTGACTGTAGCTTACCAATGCGTTCTTCTAAAGGTACATCATCAGACCCTCGCTGATCGACACGATTGAGAATAAAAATCATGGAATCCGTTCGACCTTGCAAGTATTGAACAACTTGTTTCAGTTCTTCTAACAATCGCTTTCTGTGTTGATCATCGACTTGCAAATAGTCAAGCGCAACCAGACAAAAGGCTTTATTCACTTGAGATTGAATCACAGCCAGATTATCTCTATCTTGAACGGATTTGAGTCCCGGTAAATCAATTAATTCAACGCCAATTCCAGCAGGTAAACCGAGTAAACTTTGTTCCGATGCAGGGAAAAGTGAACCAATCACCGTTACTTGAGGAGCAATACAGATTTTTTGCTTTTGTCTGATTTCGTGATAAGCCGTCATTACACTGCGAATTCGAGTATATGAATCCTCATCACTTAATTCTTCCCATTCGCCTGTTTCCCAAGCTGCATTTTCAGTTGCTTCAACAATTAATTTAGACTTATTGTGATGCTGAAGTGTTAGAATACCTCCACTCATTTCACCCGCTTCAATAGGAGCAATTCGGCGCCCAATAAGCGCGTTAACAATGGTTGATTTTCCTGAAGATGTTGTCCCAATTGTGGCGATAGATAAATTTGGGGAGTCGAGTCTTCGTAATGCTTCTTGATGGGCTTGACGGAATTTTTCAAGTTGTGATTGAATTGTTTCATCTGTCAAAGCGTCAGGATACTTTTCAACAAGGTTTTCTATAGAGCAACCTAACTCTTGAAGATTGTTCTGAGTTTTCAAAAGCTTGATTTTAATGTCTAAGTTTCTTGTCTCGTCTTGTTGGACATTTTGAGCGGGTTTTGTTTCTGTAGTTTCTGAAGGTTTTGTACCTTTGTTGAATACAGATTCTAAGTGTTGACTGGCTTCTTCTTTAACGTTATTCAATTTATCAAGATGAGGTTCAACTGACTCTTTAACAAAATCTGAAGCTTGTCGAGAAGCACTTTCAACTGACTTACCCAATTCTTCTAGTTGTTGTTGAGCGAGTTTTTGAGCTTGCTTGAGCGTTTCTTGGAAATCTGGAAAAACCATTAGATTTTTGTCCCATAAATAAATAATTTGAACAATTCCTCAAGGTTTAACCCTTGAAATTGTTCTGTAGAGGTGACAACTGCGATGAATTGATTGTTATCTCTAAGTTCAAGATTAGCCTGAAAAGTTTTGGATAGCACAGAGTGTAATTACCGAACTTTGAGAATGTTTTGATGTTCAAAAAAACGGAGGGCTTCTCCGTAAAAATACGGTTTATTTTTTTTAGATTTTAATATCAAATTAAATTAATATATTTATAGCCATCTAAAATTTGACGTGATAAATTGAAAAAAGCTCGGTAAATACCCTGTTTTATCCCCCCTAGCCCCAGGGCTGTTTCATTCTAGACCCGAAATTTGATGACCTAACCCCCCAACCCCCTTCCCTGCAAGGGAAGGAGGAGTAATTAATAGTTTTAGATATTTAGTAATCAAAAAAAAGGCTCCCCTCGCCTTATAGGAGAGGGGTTGGGGGAGAGGTCAAAATACAATTTGAGTTCGACTTTGAAACAGCCCTGCCTTAGAAAGGGGGATTTAGGGGGATAAAGTCCCCTTTTTTCAACCCGTTAAACGGTTGCTAAAACAGGAGTTTGAATTACGCTTGAATCTGCGGGGGTTTCTGTGCAGTAAACTTCACAAGAATTATTCGGACTTTCGATCAGTTTAACTTTGTGTAACTGGGCGCCTAATTGACGAATGGGATTTTGTAGCAAATGACGAATGTAGACGGCGATATTTTCGGCTGTAGGTACGACTTTGGCAAAGTAGGCGATATCTTTATTTAAGAAGGTGTGATCAAAGGGTTCAACCACATAATCATCGATCGCCTGTTGTAAAGCGGCTAAGTCTACAATCATCCCGGTGCGGGGGTCAATTTCGCCTTTAACGGTGACTTCGAGATGATAGTTGTGACCATGACCGTTGGGACGGGCGCATTTGCCATAAATTTCGCTATTTTCCTCAAAGCTGAGGTCAGGGTGAGCGAGTCGGTGAGCGGCGCTAAAATGAGTGCTGACAGTTAAATAAGCTTCCATGCTGTTTCCTTGATAATCGGCCCAGAGTTTCGGATGTTCAAAGACTTGAATGTTGGTCAGGGGAAGATGGGACTCTAGACGTTGCCAAATGACCTGTGCTAGATATTCGGTGGTCGGTAGGGTGTGCTGAAATTCTGGCCAGACTTCGTTGAGGAAGGAAAAATCGAGTTGACTGGTCACTTCCCGTTTGATAACGTGTTTGACGTCCGACAGGTTCAACACCATCCCGTATTCGTCTAGTTGTCCTACCATTGAGATGTAGAGGACATAGTTGTGTCCGTGACCGGGGGCGCGAGCAGTCGGCCCAAATCGTTCAAAGTTCTCAGCTTCGCTTAATTCGCTCATCCAGTAGCGATGGCTGGCTGAAAACTCTGCCCGACGAGTGATAACGCATTCCATACAATGCACACCAACCATTAGTTGTTAAGTTATGTAAACTAATTTTAAACTTTTTTGTAGACAATTTCAATCTCCGAGGGATTTTAGGGTGTCAATTCACTTTGCTGATCAGATCATTTTCTTCATTTCATGCTGAACTTCTCGACGTAATCCTGAAGCCCTTCTAAATAATTCATGTCCGGTATGCAAACAAGAATCATCATAATTCAGGGTAAAAAATTCGAGTTCTTCTAGTCCATCACTGACATGATTAAGACAGTAATAAAGATGAGCGGCAACGCCTGCTACGTTGGCAGGATTTGGAACTGAACGAAATCGATTTTGAGCTTGCGAAAGAAGGTTTCGACAGGTTTCAATATAGATTTGAAAATCTTCCATGAGTTGGTCATCAAAGGGGTCAGCAGAGAGTTTATCGACTTCGGTTTTAAAGGGTTTAAGGATGTTGTCAAGGTTACGGTTTACGGGTTTATAAACTTGGTTCAGCCATTCCTCAAGTTGAGCATCTACGGCTTGTGCTGTTTTCCGACGCCTTCGGGTTTGAGTCGTTGAGGTTGTGGTTGCTGTGGGAGTGGAATAAGAGGAAGTTGTGTTTAGGTGTTGGTCGTAGGATTGACGCCTCTGAGGATCGCTTAAGACTTCGTAGGCTGCATTGATCTGAATAATTCGCTCATGGTTAGCGGTTTCACGCTGACTATCCGGGTGAAATAATTTCGCTAAACGACGATAAGCTTGTTTAATGTCTGATTGGGTCGCTGTCGGTTGAATTTCTAAGGTTTTGTAATGATTGGTGATTGATGTTTGCATAAATTTGATCTCGATTCAACGGTTCATGCTATAATAGACCACTAACATTTTATCTCGAAGATAAATGGTTAATAGCCCACTGTTTATTCTAGCGATTCGTCAAATCAATCGAGTTTGTTTGGAGCTAAAATTTTTATTTTTGAGCAATGATTAAAAATGGATTGGGGCAGCTTAAATATAATACATAAGATTGGTTTGTCGCTTGGCATCTAATTTTTCACACAAATCTTTTAAGGTATATTTCTGCCAAATTGAGTTTGCCATTTGATCCGCTTCTTGCCAGATTTCTCCTACAACCAGACTTTCGAGGCTTTTATGACGAGAGTTTCGGGTGGAGTCTGAATTCGACCCTTCCAAACAGACAACGACATCAAACAGGGTAATTTTCCAGGGTTCCTTTGCCAGCAAATATCCTCCCTTAGCCCCTCGTTGACTGCGAACCAGACCACTTCGCTTTAGCGTCGCGAGGAGTTGTTCAAGATAGCGCTCGGGAATATGATGCTGACTGGCAATTTGACGAATTTGAAGTGGCTCACTCTGGGGATAGTGAGCAGCTAACTCTAGCAAGGCTAGAAGTGCATATTGACTCTTACAGGACAATTCCACCAAATTAAGATGTAATACGATTTCACTTGTTTTCTAGTATACCCCGGTTACTTGCTCGGGTTAGTCGGTTTTTCTAAACTTGAAGATTAAATCAATTTTGTTCGGTTAATACCCATCTGGGCGGCTACGAGGTACAACTAAGATAGGGCGGTCTGCTAAATATTATCGGACAGTCCCTCTGTTTGACGGTTGGAAAAAACTTTCTCATCTGTTGCTTTTGTTTATGAGTCCGTTTATCCACAGGTTTTCAGACTTCTAGGTTCTGTGGATGACTGTGACTGAAAAACGAGTTGGGTTGCTGTAAATTTCCAGATATCGGAAATCAATGCAACCCGCAGAGAGAGAAGCCAAATATACAATCTCTAGTTGCTATGACTCAAGAACTTGACCAAACACAAAAACTCGCCCAAAAAAATACTAGAGCAACAGCATTTCTGACGTTATTTTTTCCCTTACTGGGTTATATTTATACCGGACGCTACAAAGCGCTGTTAGTGAGTCTAGGAATTTTTGTTGGCGTTGCTGGAATTTGTATAGCCGGAGATCCAAATCTTGAAGATGAAGAAGACTTTATTCTCGGTTTACAAGTTCTCTATGGGGTGGGGACTGCTCTTGAGAATTCTCGGGCTGTGAGTCAAGCCAAAAAACGTTTACAAGAGCCGAAATTTCCAGCAATTAACCCGGATCGCCAGAAAATTCAACTGTTGAGATTAGCAAAGGCTCAAGGGGAAGTTACTCTCGCAGATTGTGTGTTAGAAATCAATTGTTCTGCCGCAGAAGTTCGTTTGCTTTTGGACGAATTACAACGGGAAGATTTAATGATTGTAGGAAATAGAGAGCGTGATGGTGCAGTGGTTTATCGGATTATTTAATGTGGGTTGAAATCCTGAAAAACTGAATAGCGTGGTTTCAGGGTGATTCGATCTGAGGAATTCTTCAAAAAATAGGAGAAAATACACCTAAAAGCCAATTGTATGAGAGGCTAGTAACTGTTGTTTTTGGTTAACTACTCATGCCTGCGGTCACTGTCAAACAGCAGCAATATCAAACCTACATTCTTTCGGATGAAACTTTTTCCTCTGAAGTTTCCGTGGTTCCAGAGCGAGGGGGAATTATCACAGACTGGCGTATTGGTGAGCATGAAATTTTTTATTTAGATACCGAGCGCTTTAGTGATCCTTCTCTATCCGTGCGGGGTGGCATTCCTCTATTATTCCCAATTTGTGGAAATTTACCCAATGATACCTATAGCCTGAATGGACAAACTTATCAACTAAAGCAACATGGTTTTGCTCGAAGTTTACCTTGGGAAGTCACAAATCAGTCTACAGAAAATGGTGCGAGTTTAACCGTTAGCCTGAAAAGTAATGATCAAACTCGTGTCGTTTATCCGTTTGATTTTGAGTTGAATTTTATTTACACATTGCGGGGTAATACTCTAGAACTTCGTTATTGTCACAAAAATTTATCTGAGGAACCGATGCCGTTTGCAACGGGTATTCATCCTTACTTTACGGTGATGAATAAAAATCAATTAGTTTTTGATTTACCCTCAACTCAGTTTCAAGCGAAAGATGATGATACCATACAAACCTTTTCAGGAAAGTTTGATTTTGAGCAAGATGAAATCGATATCGCGTTTTTCAATTTATCTAAATCTTCTGCTATCGTGAGTGATTCGAGTCGCAATCTCAAGCTAACTTTCAACTGGGATGATCGCTACTCGACTTTGGTTTTCTGGACGGTTAAGGGGAAAGATTTTTATTGTTTAGAACCCTGGAGTTCTCCTCGCAATGCTTTGAATACAGGAGAGTTTCTGCTAACGGCTGAACCGGGTGAAACAGTGGAAACCTTTATCACTATTACGGCTGAGATGGGTTAAATTTCTGATAGATTTTGTAGAGGGCAGGTTGATCATCTGTCCTTTTTTTTGAAAAAAATTAGTGTTATATTTCCATTTCTTTTCGATTTCCTTTTTGAATAGAATCTGATTGTGAAAATTGCTGAAGGGTCATTTGCATCGTAGAAATTCGTTCTGCTAAACTATAAACAGTCGGTTTTTCAAACAAGGTTCGCAAAGGGATATCCATTTTAAAGGCTTCACGCAAGCGAGAATTTACCCGAGTTGCGAGTAATGAATGTCCTCCGAGTTCAAAGAAGTTATCGTAAATTCCGATTTTTTCAAGTTTTAAGACTTCTTGCCAAATGATAACGATTTTTTCTTCTATTGGGTTTTGCGGTGCAACGTAAACTGATGTTTTTTGATTGATGTTTTCTAGTTTAGGGAGTGACTGTTGATCGAGTTTTCCACTGGGAGTTAAAGGAAATTTATCTAAGGTGATAAAATGACTAGGAATCATGTAGTCAGGTAGCTTTTCTGCTAAAAAATCCTGTAGTTTTTGATTAAACTGTTCAAGTGTACTGAGTGGTTCTTGAAGAATAATGTAAGCTACAATATATTGATCATTTAAGTGATAATTCTGAGCGATTACTCGACAAGCTTTAATGTCTGGGTGTAGGTTTAATACCGTTTCTATTTCTCCCAGTTCAATTCTCAATCCCCGAATTTTAACTTGATAATCGAGTCGTCCTAAATATTCTATATTTCCATCAGCAAGATATCGCACTAAATCCCCTGTTTTGTATAAACTATCTGATATTTTTTGAGAATTAAATGGATTAGGAATAAATTTTTCAGCCGTTAATTCTGGACGGTTATAATAGCCTCTCGCTAGTCCAACACCGCCAATATGCAATTCTCCGGGTACGCCTATAGGGACAGGTTGTAGATGAGAATCAAGGATATATATTTGAGTATTTGCAATGGGATAACCAATGGGAACAGTTGATAGTTTGCTATCACGAATACACGTCCAAGCGGTGACATCAATGGCGGCTTCTGTAGGGCCATAAAGATTATGTAATTCGGCATCAAAGTGTTTAAAGAAGAGGTTCTGAAGTTCAAGGGTTAAAGCTTCCCCGCTACAGAAAACTTGCTGGATTGATTTACACTGTTTTAAGTCTTTTTCCTCTAAGAAAGCTTGCAGCATTGACGGAACAAAATGCAGGGTTGTAATTTGTTTATCAATAATTGATTTTACTAAATAATGACTATCTTTGTGACCTTCGGGTTTAGCCATGACTAAACAAGCACCATTCAGCAAGGGCCAAAAGAACTCCCAAACGGAGACATCAAAGCTAAATGGTGTTTTTTGTAAAATGCGATCGCCGGGAGTTAATTGATATGTATTTTGCATCCAAAATAAACGATTACATAATCCTTGATGGGTGTTAATAACTCCTTTGGGTTGACCTGTTGAACCGGAAGTATAAATCACATAAATACTATTTTGAGGTGTGGTGTTAGTTATCGGGTTCAAGGATGGCTGTTCACTGATTTTATCCTGTAAAGTATTATCTAAAGTAATGATTTCCGCTTTTGTATGGGAGATTTTATCTAATAAATGAGACGAGATTAAAACGGTAGAAACTTTAGCATCTTTTAAGACAAACTCTAGTCTGTCTTGGGGATAAGATGGATCGAGAGGAACATAAGCACCTCCGGCTTTGAGAATTGCCAAAATTGCGATTAACATTTCTGGGGAACGTTCAACACAAACCCCAACGAAAGATTCTGATGTAATTCCAAGATTTTGTAAATAATGGGCGAGTTGATTAGATTGATAATTTAAGGTATGATAAGTTAAATATTGGTTTTCAACAACAATTGCGATCGCATCGGGGTTTTGTTCAACTTGGGCTTGAAATAATTCATGTATACATTGAGTTTCAGGATAGTCAACTTGAGTGTTATTCCAGTCAATCAATAGCTGTTGTTTTTCAGTTGTAGTTAAAAAGTTAAATTCTCCCAAGCGTTGTTCAGGATGAGTGATTATTTCTTGGAGTAAGATGCTAAAATGTTCTAAAAATTGGTTAATTGTTGTAGGTTCAAATAGATGACAAGAATATTTTACTTTTATTGAAAGTTCAGAACCCAGTCCAACTAATATTGTTAGTGGAAAGTTTGTCCATTCAACTGAATCGACATTCTGAATGTTTAGAGTTTTATCTTGTTGTATTAAAGTTTTATCGATTGGATAATTTTCAAAAACTAAAATTGTTTTAAACAGAGGTAAGCCAGCAGGAATATCACTCCATTTCTGAATTTCTAATAAAGATGTGTATTCATATTGTAAAGCTTCAGACTGTTGGTTTTGTAATTGGTTTAACCAGGAAATTAAAACCGCTTGACCGGGAACTTTGATTCTAACAGGTAGAGTATTAATGAATAACCCAACCATTGATTCTACTCCGGTTAACGCAACCGGACGACCAGAAGAAGTTGCGCCAAAGAGAATATCTTCCTCACCGCTATAACGACTCAAAAGTATTGCAAAAGCACCTTGAATAATGGTGTTTAAAGTTAGCTTATTTTTTTGAACAAATAATTGTAATGCTGATGTTGTAGGTTTAGAGAGTTTAACCTGTTGTTCTTCTGGTTGGTTTGTGTGAGAAATAGAGTTTAAATTTTTCTCGATTCTTAAAGATGTCGGAGTTGTAAACCCTTTTAATTGTTCTTTCCAGAATTTATGAGCGGTTGATAAATCTTGTTGAGACAACCAAGCAATATATTCGCCATAGGGAGGAGATTTGGGTAGAGAAAACGATTGTTCTTCTAATAATGATATATAAATGTTCAAGACTTCTTTAATCACTAATCCTGCTGACCAACCATCCAGAATTAAATGATGTTGAGTCCAAATTAGTTTATAGATATTATCAGTCAGTTGAATTAAATTTAGTCTAATTAGAGGAGGTTTTTTCAGATTAAAGTTGTGTTGGCGATCTGTTTTTAGGAAGTTTTCTAAGAGTTGTTGCTGTTCATCGGCTGATAAATTTCGCCAATCTTGTTGATACAAAGGTAAGTTAACCTGACGATAAATGACTTGAAAAGGTTGTTCTCGACGTTCCCAATGAAAAGATGCTCGTAGGCTTTGATGTCTGGTAATAACCTGTTCCCAAGCTTGTTTAAAGAGTTCAATTTTTAATAAACCTGTGAGAGTGAGACAAACTTGAGGAATGTATTCACCGGAATCTGGAGAAAGTAGGGTGTGAAATAGAATCCCCTGCTGCATCGGGGAAAGGGGATAAATATCTTCAATATTTTTATTTTGATTCATTTTAATTAGGGTTACTAAAGATGATTGAGAGAGTTGTGTAAATCAAGCTTTATAAATCTGTTAAAAGTTCATCGAGTTCATCTTGACTAAAATCCATTTGTGGAAAATCAGACGGTGTGTAACCTCCTGTTTCTGAGTAGAGACAGTGATTAATTAATTGTCGCAAATTATTTAAGAAGTTTTCCCCGAGAGTTTCAATTGTTGTTGAACGATGAATGGCTTGGCTATAAGTCCAATTAAATCGCATTTGACCTCTAGAAACAATACTATCAATTTCAATTAAACAGTTTCGATTATTTCTAGGACTCCGAGCAATTCCAGTAGATTCATTAGCAGGATAAAACAGAGAATTAGAGGGGAAAACTTGATCAACTTGTCCTAAGTAATTAAAGCGAATTTCTGCATTTTTATGTTTTATTAGATGACTCTGAGGCGTGAGATAACGTAACAAACCATAACCGATTCCTCTCTTGGGAATTTGACGAAGTTGTTCTTTAATGAACTTGATATTATCATCAGGATTATCACTATTTTCTAAATCTAATAAGACAGGAAATAAAGCAGTAAACCAACCGACTGTCCGAGATAAGTCAACCTGATCAAAAAGTTCTTCTCGTCCGTGTCCTTCGAGTTCAATGAGTAGTTTTCGTTGTCCTGTCCATTGATAAAAGGCTTGAACTAAAGCTGTTAGTAAAATATCGTTAATTTGTGTTTGATAGACAGTTGGAACTTGATGAATGAGAGACTGAGTTTCTTCTGAACTTAATGTTACTGAAATTGTTTTAGCTTCAGCCATTGTATTATTTTCAGTTAGACAGTCAACCGGAATGTTTACAATTTCAGACTGAGATAAATTCTGCCAATATTCAAGTTCGGTTTGAAGTTCTGTTGAGTTTGCATATTCTTTTAGATGGTCTGACCAGTGTTTAAAGGAGGTTGTTTTTGCTGGAAGTTTAAATGTTTGACTTTGAGAACTTGTTTGGAGAAGTTTCTGAAGATCTTCTAATAAAATTCGCCAGGAAATCCCGTCAATGATTAAGTGATGAATAATAATCAATAAACGGCTTGTTTGACTGCAACCTAAGTCAAAGCAGGCGACTCGAACTAGAGGTGGCTGAGAGAGGTTGAAGCTACCTTGAAGCTGTGTTGCAGTTGTAGAAATTGCTTGTTCTTGATTTTTTTTAGGTTGTTCTGATAAGTCTATTTTAAGAATCGAGAAGTCTATATTATGATCGGAATTAAACTGTTGCCAAATAGATTGATTTTTCTCAAAATATAAACGTAGTGCATCATGGTGTTTGAGTAAGGTTTTAAACGCCATTTCCAATTTATTAAAGCTAATGTTTGATTGAACCTCTAATAAAATAGACTGATTCCAATGATGAGGTTCGATTAAATTTTGCTCAAAAAACCAGTGTTGAATGGGGGTAAGGGAGAGAGAGCCTGTAATGATACCTTGTTCAGCTTTTCTGGCTGTTATTTCTTCTGCTATGGCGGCTAAATCTGCCAGAGTTTGATATTTAAAAATAGACTTAGGTGTGATCTTTAAACCTGCTTGATTGGCTTGAGAAACGACTTGAATTGCTAGAATAGAATCACCCCCCAATTCAAAGAAGTTATCGTTAATACTAATTTTCTCAACCCTAAGAATCTGACTCCAAATTTTAGCGAGTTGCTTTTCCTTTGTAGTTCGAGGTTCAGTATAATTTTGCTGTCTTTCTATCGGCTGATTTTCTCGGGCTGGTAGTGCTTTACGGTCAATTTTCCCATTCGGTGTTAGAGGTAAGCTTTCTAATACTATAAACACCGCAGGAATCATATAATCAGGTAACTTATCTTTCAGAAAATGACGTAATTCGTTTTGCAGTTCATAAGCTAAATTTTCATCTTTTGACTTGGGGATAATGTAAGCAATTAAACGCTTATTTTTAGCTTTATCTTCCCAAGCACTCACAACGGCTTGAGCAACATGAGAATGTTTAACTAAAATCGCCTCAACTTCTCCGAGTTCAATACGGAATCCTCGAATTTTAACTTGGTTATCTAACCGACCTAAATATTCAATATTTCCATCGGGTAAATATTTAACTAAATCTCCTGTTTTATAAAGACGATTATTTTTTTGATTTTGTTTTGTAAATGGATTAGGAATAAATTTCTCTGCTGTCAGTTCAGGACGATTGAGATATTCTCTCGCCAAACCTGATCCTCCGATATATAATTCACCGGGAACACCGACCGGAACAGGTTGCAAATAACGGTCTAAAATATAGACTTGAGTATTAGCGATTGGACGACCAATTGAAGGCTGTTTATGACTTCCTGGTTCAGTTAATACAAAGGTTGAATAGGTGGTATCTTCTGAAGGGCCGTAAAGGTTAAAAACCTGCTGAATCTGTTGTTGATAAAGTTGCTGAACCAAGGTATTAGATAATGCTTCACCTGCTAAATTGACGGTTTTTACACCGTTGGGAATACCGTTAATTCTAAGTAGTTCGGTCGCGGCAGAGGGGACTGTATTAATCAGGGTCACTTCTTCAGAATGAGGTAAGGAGGGTAACTCTAAAGCATTTTCACCCAAAATTATTTTTCCTCCGACACTTAGCGGTAAAAACAACTCAAATATTGAGAGATCAAAACAGATAGAAGTTGAAGCAAAAACGCCTGAAAGTTGTTCTTTTGTAAAGACAGTTTTCGCCCATTCTATGAGGAAAATTGGACTAGAATGATTGATTGCAACGCCTTTTGGTTTACCTGTTGAACCAGATGTATAGATAACATAAGCCAAATTTTCAGGAATAACTTCATGGAACGGATTTGTTTGATTTTCTAAAGCTATTTTTTCCCTATCTCTATCTAAATTAACAATAGCTTTGAGAGAAGAACTAAAATCTAAAAATTCTGTATTTTGAGTGATTAAAACGGCTATTTTAGCATCTTCCAACATGAAAGTTAATCGTTCTGTTGGATAGGTTGGGTCAAGGGGAACATAGGCACCTCCTGCCTTGAGAGTGGCTAACATTGCCACAACCATTTCAATTGAACGTTTAACACAAATTCCCACTCTAACTTCAGGTTGAACTCCTAATTTTTGTAAGTAATAAGCGAGTTGATTGGCTCGATGATTTAACTGTTGATAAGTTAACTGTTGATTCTCAAAAATTAACGCCGTTGCATGAGGTGTTTTCTCGGTTTGGGTTTCAAATAAATGATGTAAACAAACAGGTTTAACTTCTAATTCAGTCTGATTCCATTCCTGTAGTATTTTTTGCTGTTCAGTTTTTGGGAGAAGCGGCAAGTTAGATAACTTTTGTTTGGGTTCATCGATAATTCCTGACATTAAGGTTTGAAAATTTTCTATTAAACGTTGAATCGTTTCTGCTTTAAATAAATCGGTATTATACTCAAACTTACCCACTAATCCTTCAACAGTTTCAGCCATATATAATGTTAAGTCAAATTTTGCTGTCTTATTTTCACTCTCAATTAAATGCCAATTTAAACCTGATAATTTAATCGGCTGTATTGTTGCATTTTGCCAGACAAACATCACCTGAAATAGAGGAGTATAGCTTAAATCTCGCTGCGGTTGGACTGCTTCTACTAACTGTTCAAAGGGTAAGTCTTGATGAGCATAAGCCTCTAACGCTACTTCTCTAACCTGCTGTAATAACTCCTCAAAGGTGAGATTTCCAGTTAAACGTGTTCGTAGGGCTAATGTGTTAGCAAAAAATCCAATTAAGCTTTCGGTTTCTGTTGAATTTCGATTAGCAATCGGAGAACCTACAACAATATTTTTACTTGCTGTATAGCGATATAAGAAAGTATTAAAGATTGCTAATAAGGTCATAAATAATGTACAACATGACTGCTGACTTAAAGTTTTAATTGCTTGAGATTGTTCGAGAGAAAGTTGAAAGGTTTCTGTGGCACCTCGAAAGCTTTGAACCGCCGGACGTGTGTAATCAGTTGGCAATTCTAAAACCGTCGGTATTCCCTCTAGCTGTTGTCGCCAGTAACCCAATTGATTCTCTAATAATTCTCCTTGCAAATATTGTCGTTGCCAAGCCGCAAAATCTACATATTGAATGGGTAATGGTGGAAGTTGTGAAGGTTGATTTTGAGAGAGATTTTCATATAATTTAGCGACTTCTCGTATTAAAATTATCACCGATTGTTCATCTGAAATAATATGATGCAACGTCATTAAAATAACGTGATTTATTTCCGAAATGTTTATTACTTTAACTCTTAGTAATGGACTAATATTGAGGTGAAAAGGATACTGTGCTTCTTGTTGAATTAATTGTTTAATATAACCTTCTTGCTGTGAGCTTGGAACTTCACTAATATCAATAAGAGGAAGATTGAATTGAGTTGAAGGTGAAATCACTATCTGGGGTTTTCCTTCAATAGTTATAAAACTTGTTCTGAGGACTTCGTGACGATGAATTATTGTGTTAAAACTTTGTTCAAGTATCCCAATATTCAGTTTTCCTTTTATTCGGACTGCTCCCGGAATATTATAATAAGGACTATCGGGTTCGAGTTGAGCTAAAAACCATTGTCGTTGTTGAGCGAAAGATAAGGGTAAGTTTTCTTGTCTATTTATGCCTTGAAGTGCTTTAATTTTAAGTGGAGAATGAGTTTTTTGAGTCGTTAATATTGCTTCTGCTAACCCCGATATTGTTGGCATTTCAAATAGACGACGCAAGGGTAAATCAATCTTGAAAATTTCACGAATTTGCGAGATAACGCTAGTTGCTAATAACGAATGTCCGCCAAGTTCAAAGAAGTTATCTTTTCTACCAATCTGCTTTAAATTTAGGATTTTTCCCCATATTCCTGATAATATTTCCTCAGTAGGTGTTTGGGGTATTTCGTGAATATCTGATAAGTTTGTGACTTGTTCTTTAACACTTAGAAGCGCACGTCTATCAATCTTACCATTGGGAGTTAAAGGAAAAGTATCTAACATGATAAAAGCAGAAGGTATCATGTAACTAGGTAACTTTTTGGCTAATAATTCTCGCAGCATTGTAACATTTAACTCGGACTGATGAGTAGAGACAATATAAGCAATGAGACGCTTTTCTTGAGCTTGTGAATTGACTACAACCACAGCCTGTTGAACTTGTGGATGTTGTTTTAATATTGCTTCTATTTCTCCTAATTCTATTCTAAAACCTCGCAGTTTTACTTGAGAGTCTAGGCGTCCTAAATATTCAACATTTCCATCACTCAGATATCGTGCTAAATCTCCCGTTTTATACAGGCGTTCAGAAGTATTTTTAAAGGGATTGGGTAAAAAACGTTCTGCGGTTAAATCGGCTCGATTAAAGTAGCCTCTAGCGACTCCAACTCCTCCGATATATAACTCTCCGGGTACTGCTATCGGAACGGGTTGTAGATTTTTATCGAGAATATAAAACTCAGTATTAGCAAGAGGGCGACCAATAAGAACGGTTAAATTTTTATCTAAATTTTCTTGATTTTTAACTTGATAAATTGATGACCAAATTGTAGTTTCAGTTGGCCCGTAAAGGTTAAAGAGTTGTTGAGAATTTTGGGTGAGTTTTTGAGCTAATTTAGGGTCTAATGCTTCTCCTCCACTGAGAATTTTTAGGTTGTGTTTTCCTGTCCATCCACCTAGTATTAACATTTGCCAGGTGGCGGGTGTGGCTTGCATCATTGTAATATTAAATTGGTTGATTTGCTGTTGCAGTTTTTCGCTATCTTTTATCGTTTGTTGACTTGCAATAATCACACGCGCCCCAACCATTAAGGGCAAATAAAGTTCTAAGGCTGCGATGTCAAAGGAAAGGCTAGTAACAGATAATAAAATATCTGATGGGGTACTGTTCAAAGTTTTATTTATTCCTAATAGAAAGTTACTCAAAGCGCGATGAGAAATTTGTACGCCTTTGGGTTGACCTGTTGAACCGGAAGTGTAGATAATATAAGCGAGGTTTTCAAGTGCAATATCAAAAGAAAGATTGTAGGATTTTTGTTGAGTAATAATTGATAAATGTTCTTCTAATTTGAGAATATTTTGAACTGAAAATTGTAAATCATTGAGGGATGTTTGAGTAATAATGAGTGAGATTTGAGCGTTATTGATAATGTAATTGAGACGCTCTGGAGGATAGGCAGGGTCAAGGGGAATATATGTAGCTCCGACTTTTAGAACAGCTAATAAAGCGATAACCATTTCACAGGAACGCTCTAAACAAATACCGACGGTTTGTTCAGGTTGAACGCCTTGTTTTTGTAGGTGGTGAGCGAGTTTGTTTGCAGTTGTATTGAGTTGCTGATAACTGAGTTGTTGATGTGAGTCAACAATAGCAACAGCATCCGGTGTTTGTTGGGCTTGGGTTTCAAAGAGTTGATGAATACAGGCGAGGTTTTTAAATGGTGTTTGAGTTTTATTCCATTTGACTAAGAGTTGATTTTTTTCTGTTTCTGTTAACAAGCAAAGTTCGTATAATTTTTGATTAGAATTAGTAAGAATTTGTTCTAACAAGGTTTGGAAGTGAACAATTATTCTGCTAATTGTTTCAGCTTTAAATAAATCTGTATTATATTCAAATACTCCCATGAGTCCCGATGGTTTTTCATACATATCCAAGCTCAAATCAAATCGAGCTGTTTTATTTTCTGGATTAATATAATTAAAAGTTAAGTTCGTGAGTTGAACAGTTTTTGTTGGAGTATTGTGAAGAATAAACATCACTTGAAAGAGAGGATTGTGGCTTAAGTTGCGTTGAGGCTGCAATTCTTCTACTAAGTATTCAAAGGGTAAATCTTGATGAGCATAAGCCCCTAGAGTGACTTCGCGTACCTGTTTGATAAAATCTCTAAAGCTGGGATTTCCAGATAGGTTTGTTCTAAAGACTAAATTATTAACAAATAAACCAATAAGATTTTCAATTTCTGGGCGATTACGATTAGCAACCGTTGAACCAACTATAATATCTTCTTGCTGAGTATAGCGATAAAGTAATGTTTTTAAAGCTGCCAGTAACAACATAAATAAGGTTACATCTTCCTGACGAGCAAGAACTTTTAAAGATTCATAAAGTTGAGAAGATAGAGAAAAAGATTGTGTTTCTCCTCGATAAGTTTGTACCACAGGTCGCGGATAATCTGTGGGTAATTGGAGAATTGGTGGATTATTTTTTAGTTGCTGTTTCCAGTAACTAAGTTGAGCAGAACGAGCTTCACTTTGTAGCCATTTCTGTTGCCAAACAGCATAGTCTACATATTGGATATTGAGTTCAGGTAAAGATGAATTTTTGTCTTGATAGAAGGCTTGATAAATTGCTGCTAATTCTTGAATCAGTACCCGCATTGACCAGTAATCAGAAATAATATGATGCAGGGTAAACAGCAGTATATATTCATCGGTTGAAAGCTTTAATAATTTGGCTCGTAATAAAGGAATTTGAGTTAAATTAAAGGGCTGTGATGCTTCTTGTTGAATCTGCTTTTTAACTTCAATATCACGTTGAGTCTGAGAAAATTCTTGAAAATCAATCACGGGAACATTGAGACTCAATACTGGATAAAGACTCTGAACTATCTCCCCTTTAATTTCTAGAAAGCTTGTTCGTAATATTTCATGTCGTTTAATAATTTCATTAATACTTTTTTCTAAAGTATTAATATGAAGTGAACCCTTTAAATGTAAAGCAGCAGGAAGATTATAAACTGAACTTCCAGGCTGTAGTTTATCAAGAAACCAGAGTCGTTTTTGAGCAAATGAAAGCGGGAAGACTTGAGGCTTGTCAGCCTTTTTCTGCATCAGTTGTTTGAGGAGTTCTCGCTTTTGTTCTGGTGTAAGTTTAGAAAGGTTAGATGGTGTTTGGTTCATTGGTTTTCCTCCGCTAAAATTTGAGTGAGTAAATCATCAAGTTCTTGTTCTGAAACTTTGTCAATATTATCTATATTTTGTTGTGAATTATTACGGTTTACTCGCTCAATTTGTATTGATTCAGTTTCAGTAATTGGATTGCTATTTTGTTTAATCTCTCGTTCTAAATCAGCAATAGTTGGTGTTTCAAAAAAGCGAGGAATTGAAACTTCAACCTGCAAAGCTTGACGCATTTGAGCAATAACCTGAGTAGCTAAGAGTGAATTTCCTCCTAAATTAAAGAAGTTGTCTTGAATGCCTACTTTTTCTAAATTGAGAGATTTCTGCCAAATTTCTGCTATTTTTTTCTGTAATTCAGTATCAGGGGCTATATATTGAGCTTGAGTTCTGAAGAATAATTGATCGGGTTTGGGTAGGTTTTTACGGTCTATTTTGCCGTTGGGTGTGAGGGGAAGTTTATCTAAAATTATGTAATGTTGAGGAACCATATATTCAGGTAGTTTTTGACGTAAAAATTGACGTAACTTTTCTACAATTGATTCTGATTTTTGAGGAGTTTCAGGAGACAACCATTGTTGAGTCCAAGTCTTATCAATGGAACCGCCTACAAAGCTATGTAATAAAATTTGATTCGGTTCGAGGTCAAACAAATTTTGTATGCTTTCAAATTTTAAACCACCAATAGGACAAAGACCCATTTCATGTTTAGGTGCAGTTTCCATTAAAAGTTGACTCATATAGCCCGCTTCTAATAAACAAAATTCTTTGGCTTTTTCTCCATACATAGGGATAATAGCGTTTAAGTTTCCGATTAAAAATAAAGCAAGAGCAGATTGTTCAAAAATAGATTGATTTACTCCATATAGATAGCTGTCAATTTTAGCGTTTTCTTGAATTAAAATCAAACGATGTTCTGCGGGATTATAGTAATAAACTCCTGCTTTAATTTCTGCAATTGCATTGGCTTTAATATAACAATAAGTCTGCACAGGATATAGACTTCCGGCTGAAGCATATCGATATTTAGGTAAGGGCGAGTTGTCAAGTCGAATTTGCATTAAACAGCTTATCAAGCGACTAAAATCTTTGAAAGATATCGGTTTTTCTAGGAATTTTCGATAACTCTGACGCTGTAAATAAGCTTGAGTTAGTTCTTCATTTAATTCAGGTTTGGGTAACTCAATGCTCTGGTTTTTTGCTTTTGTGTTTCGTAGTCCGGGTTGTTTTAACTTAAATTCAATTTTTTCAAAAATAGAGAAATTATGGTGTTCTTTGGGAAGAATATAAGCAATCAATTGTTTATTTTCTCGTGATTCTCCGATGGCTGTTACAATAGCTTCTTGAATCGCTGGATGTTGCTTTAAAGTCGATTCAATTTCACCGAGTTCTATTCGATATCCATTAATTTTAACTTGAAAATCTTCTCGACCTAAAAATTCAATATTCCCATCCGGTAAATATCGCCCTAAGTCTCCTGTTTTATACAATTTTTCTTGCGTTTTAGGATGAATCATAAAACTTTTATTGGTCTTTTCTTGATTCTTCCAGTATCCTTTAGCGAGTCCTATTCCTCCAATATAAAGCTGTCCTGTTACCCACACTGGACAAGGTTCTAAAGCTGCATTTAAAACATAGAAATGTTGGTTCGCCATTGGACGACCATAGGGAATACTTTTCCAATTGGGATTAACCGTTTCAATCGGATACAGAATCGACCAAATTGAGGCTTCTGTTGCGCCGCCTAAGCTAATAATTTGAGGATTTGGATTCAATTTTTTCTGAATCCGATTGGGTAAATCTAAGGGGAGCCAATCTCCACTGAGTAAGACTAAACGTAAGGAATTTTTAAAAGTAGATTTTGAGTCTAAATGTTCTAACAGCATTTGCATGAGTGCAGGAACGGAATTCCAAATTGTAATTTCTTTTTGTTCTATTAATTTGACCCAGTGTTCCGGATCTTTATTCGCTTCAGCATCAGGAATAACAATCGTTCCCCCAACTGCTAATATTCCAAAAATATCATACACTGAGAGGTCAAAATTTAAAGCCGATAACGCAAAAACTTTGTCTTTTGAAGTTATATTAAAACGCTGATTAATATCAAGAATAGTGTTAACAGCACTTTGATGATCAATCATTACTCCTTTCGGTAATCCCGTCGAACCTGAAGTATAAATCACATAGGCTAAATCTTGAGGAGTGTTATGAGTGCTTAAAGCTAAGTGATGAGTTTCTTCTGAAGAAAGTTCAAGAGTATCTACACAAATGCGAGTAATATTTTCGGTAAATTCTAATTTTTGATTAAGCCACGATTGTGTGATAATTTGTTTAACTTCTGTTTCTTGTAATAAGTGTAACTGTCGTTCTTTTGGGAGTTGAGGATCGATAGGAACGTAAGCTGCACCTGCGGCTAAAATTCCTAAAACTGCGACAACTTGTTCCCAACTTTTTTCCATCAAAATTCCAACTAATTGATTAGAAACAACGCCTAATTTTTTTATTTTTTCAGCTAAGTTTAGAGCAAGATTATTTAATTCTTTATAGGTTAATTGATGTTCTCCACTGACAACAGCGATATTTTCTGAATACACAGATACTTGATCAAAAAATAAAGTATGTAAAAGTTTATTTTCAGCTTGAAAAATGGTTTCAGTTGCATTAATTTCTGTGATGAGTTGAAGTTGTGGTGCTGGTAATAATTGCCGAGTTTTCATCTGCCACAGTTCATCTTCATTAGCTAGACGCTCTAAAAAGTTAGAGTAAGCTGTAAACATTTCATCTAGTAATCCGGTTGCAAAAAGTTCATCAATTGTATCCCAATTAAAGACTAAAGCACCGCCAATTTCAGACACTTGATGATCGAAGTAAACTTGAGAGGTTTGACTCAGGCTATAAACGACTTTTGTTTGCCAGTTTCTCTGAGACATTTGAGGTGTATTTTGAGTGAGGGTACTGGTAAATACAACAGGCATCAAAGCTCCTGAAACTCGCCCTTGAATTCGAGCTAAATCTCGTAAAACCTCAACTCCACTGACATAACGGTGATCTAAATCTTCCCAAAGTTGTGCTTGAATATTTGTCGCACGATTTATAAAACTATTGGGTTCATTATTATTAATTTCTAACAATAAAGATGAGGTAAAATCACCAATTATCTGATTAACTTCTGGATGAACAGGCAAGCGATTAAATAGCGTTAAATTGAGGGTAAATCTTGAACTTTTGCTCCAAGTTGTTAAAATTTCTGCAAAAGCGGCGAGTAAAAAGCCTGACGGTGTAATGCCAATTTGAGTCGCTTTTTGTTTGAGATGTTGCCAAGTTTGAGGTGCTAATTGTCCACTGCGACGTACAAACCGAGGGTTTTTTATAGTGGCTAAATTGTGCTGAAGGGGAAGTTCAGGAGCCGCAGCTAAATTAACAAGACGGTTTTGCCAATAGTTGCGAGAACTATGATAAAGTTCGGAATCACGCCAAGCATTTTCTGCTAAAACATAATCTCGGAAAGAAAGGGATAAAGAGGGTAATAAAGTGTCGGGATTTTGAATCAGTTTAGCCAGTTCACGTCCGATGATTTGCAGACTCCAAGCATCTCCAATTAAGACATCAAAACTCACAAAAAATATAACTTTATTCTCTCCTAATAAAGCCGCTTGAATTTCAAATAATGGCCAGCGATCAGTCAGTAAAATTTGATGAGAGAGGTGATCGCGCATTTTTTCTAATGTTGCGGTAACACGCTCAGGACTTTCTTTTTCTAAGTCTATTGTTTTGATTTTATAGGGTGGAACTGTCGGTAATATTTGCTGCTGTCCGTCTGTTTTAATAATCACCCGCAGCATATCGTGATATTCAATTAAGTGCTGTAATGCTTGTTCAAGTTGTTCAACTTTTAAGCCAACTGTTTCGATTTCACGATAGCCATGTGTTGCAATATTTCCTAACTCAAAAGCATCACTCCGACCCATCAAATATGCTTGTTGAATATCCGTAAGCGGAAAGGGTTGATGACGTTCTTCGGGATTAGGAATAATTTGAGGTAAAGGTGAAACCGAGAGATATTTATTTAGAGTTTTAATCTGTTCAGCCAATCCGAATATTGTGTGTTTTTCAAATAAAGAACGCAATGGAATTTGTACACCAATGGCATCACTGATTTCAGCAATAATTTTAATGCCTAACAGAGAATGTCCCCCTAACTCAAAGAAGTTATCATTAATTCCAACTGATTTAAGATTTAGTTCTTTTTGCCAAACTTGGGCGATAGTTTTTTCTAATTCAGTTTGAGGTTCAATATATGCAACGGCTAATTCAGGTCTAAATGTATCAGGAACGGGTAAAGATTTGCGATTAATTTTTCCATTGGGAAGACGAGGTAAAGCGTCCAGTTTTACAAAAGTATTGGGTATCATATAACTGGGTAACTTTTGTTCTATAAAGTGTCGGAGGTGATTCACATTTGATTGTTGATCTTCTGAGAAAAAGACAACATAAGCCACTATGCGTTTAGTATTAGATTCATCTTCTCGCACGGTCACAACACATTCATTCAAAGCTGGATATTGACTTAAAACTGCTTCTATTTCTCCGATTTCAATTCGATATCCTCGGATTTTTACTTGATGATCAATACGTCCTAAAAATTCTAAATTTCCATCGGGTTGATAGCGAATTAAATCTCCCGTTTTATACAATCGATTCAATATATTTTTTTGATCAATATAGGGATTTGAGATAAACTTTTCAGCCGTTAATTCAGGTCGATTTAGATAACCTCTGGCGACTCCTTCACCCCCTAAATATAATTCTCCCTTCACTCCAATGGGAACGGGTTGTAAGTATTGATCTAAAACATAGGCTTGAGTATTGTTGATCGGTTGACCAATTGACACTGATAATTTAGAACTACTTTTAACTAAAGCAAAAGTTGAGTAGGTTGTGTCCTCTGAAGGACCGTACAAGTTATAAATTTGTTGAATTGTTGTCTGTTTTTCTAGTTGTTGAACGAGACTGTTTTGTAGTGCTTCTCCTGCTAAATTAACAGTAGAAACGGATCGAGGAATTCCCTTAATTTTAAACAGATGATTAATCGCACTGGGGACTGTATTAATTAAGGTGACTTGATGAGACGCAGGTAAATTGGGTAAATCTAAAGCATTTTCAGCTAAAATTACTTTTCCTCCCCAACTGAGAGTAACAAAGAGTTCAAATACAGATAAGTCAAAACAAATTGAAGTTGAGGCAAGAACACCTGCAAGAGTTTCAGAACTAAAAACGTCTTTAGCCCAATAAATTAACTGAATTGTACTCCGATGTTCTATCGCTACGCCCTTCGGTTGACCTGTTGAACCGGAAGTATAAATGATGTATGCTAAGTTATTTTCTGTAACTTTAGATTCTGGGTTATTAGAACTTTGTTGAGTGATTTTATTCCAATCTTGGTCAAGGTTTATTCTATGACGAATTCCTTGAGTTTCTATTAAAAGATTAGACTGAGTAATTAATACAGCAACTTGGGCATCTTGCAGAATAAAAGATAGACGTTCTACCGGATAAGTGGGGTCAAGAGGAACATAAGCAGCACCCGCTTTTAGAGTTCCTAAAATAGCTACAACCATCTCAATAGAACGATTAACACAAATGCCGACTTTATCTTCGGGTTTGATGCCTAGTTTTTGTAAATAATGGGCAAGCTGATTCGCCTGTTCATTTAATTTTTGATAGGTGAGAATCTGCTGATCAAAAATTAACGCGACTGCATCGGGTTCTCGTTGAACTTGTTCTTCAAATAATTGATGAATACATCTGCTAACTTTCAAGTCATTTTGAGTCTGATTAAATTCAACTAAAAGAGTTTTTTGTTCGGTTTTTGAAAGATAGGTTAATTGTGATAAACGCTGTTCTGGGTTGGCGACAATACTGGAAAGTAAAGTTATAAAATGTTCAACTAAATGAGCAATTGTAGCTTCTTTAAATAAATCGGTATTGTACTCAACTTGTCCTTTTATACCTTGTTCAGTATCCTGAAGGTTGAAGCGGAGTTCATATTTTACTGTTTTATTTTCTAAGGGTAAACGTTCTAAACTTAACCCTAATAATTCTAGGGGTTTAACTGGAGCCAGTTGCAGATCAAACTTCACTTGAAAAAGCGGCATCATCTGGCTGAGATTTCGTTCAGGGTTTAATACTTCAACCAATTTTTCAAACGGTAAATCTTGATGAGCATAAGCCGCTAACGTAACTTCTCTAACTCTATTTAATAATTCCTGAAAACTCGGGTTTCCAGCCAGATTTGTTCGCAAAACTAAAGTATTAACTAACAGTCCAATTAAACCCTCGATTTCCGAGCGATCACGATTTGCTATATCAGTCCCAATAATGATATCATTTTGTTGGGTATATCGATGGAGTAAAACTTTAAAACTTGTTAAGAGTAATGTAAATAATGTAAGACCTTTTTTCGCGGCTAATACCTTAAATGAATCGGACAATTTTTTAGAGATATCAATCGGATAATGCTCGCCTTTGTATGTTGAAATTGCGGGTCTTGGGTAGTCGAGAGGAAGTTCTAAAATCGGTAATTCATCACCGAGTTGCTGCTTCCAATAATTAACCTGAGTCTCTAAAACTTCACCTTGAAGTCGTTGACGTTGCCAAATCGCCCAGTCTGCATATTGAACGGGTAACTCTGCTAACGGGGAATTTTGATTTTCGATAAAAGCTTTATACAAAATACCCATTTCTCGCAGAAAGACCCCGATTGACCACCGATCAGAAATAATATGATGTGTGGTCATTAATAAGATAAAATCTGCCTCATTGAACTGTAACAGTGCTAATCTTAATAAAGAGGAATTGAGATCAAAAAAACGTTGGGTAAACTCTATAATAATGCGTTCAATTTCTGCCTGAGTTTCTGTTAATTGAGTCAGGTCAACAACGGGCAGCGAAAAGGCTTGAAAAGGTGAAATAATTTGAATCGGTTGTTTATCAGCGTTGGTTGAAAAAGTCGTTCGTAGCGTCTCATGTCGCCGAACAATTTCGTTGAGTGTTCGTTCCAATACTGCCACATTTAGCCGCCCCCGCAAACGTAAAGCACTGGGGACATTGTATGAACTATTACTCGGATCAAGCTGTTGAATAAACCAGAGACGCTGTTGAGCAAAAGACAAAGGCAAAGGGTCAGAGGTCTGCCTCCGAGAAATAGCCTGCACTTGAGGAGGCTTTAACCCTCGCTCCTGGAGTCGTCGCTCAAACAGCTTTCGTTGTTCTGGAGAAAGATTAGCAATTTCTTTTAAAAATTCTTGAGATTGATTCTTCATTAGTCGGGAATTCAAAAATTACTCGTCTATATCTAGGCGCTGTTGAACTTCATCAGGAGAGAGGCGTTTGACCTCTGCCAGTAATTCAGCCATCTCTTGCCACTCATCAGGTTGAGGTTTATTTTGGGCGATAACTGCCGCCATCCCAGCTACCGTCGGCGTTTCAAACAATAGACTCCGCAACGGTAACTCAACCTGAAATGTCTCTCGCAGACGGGAAATCGCCTGAATCGCCAGCAGAGAGTGTCCGCCAAGATCAAAGAAGTTGTCATTGACTCCAAGCTTCTCGATCCCTAGAAGTTCTTGCAAAATTATAGCAATAGTTTGTTCAATTTTATCACGAGGTGCAACATATTCTTGCGATAAGTTGGGGCGAGAATGTCCTGAAGTCGAGGATTGAGGCTGAGTTGGGTCAGAATTGTCAATTTTCTCTGACAACGGTTTGACCTTCACCCACTGATTAATACGAGTATCTAAATCTCCCTTAGAAACAATCACTTGAGTTGGTGAATGTAAGGATAAAATTTGCTGACAAACTTTCCAAACTTCATCAGGTTTTATGGTGAACTCGGCTAAATTTGCAGCGAGTCCTGTAACAGTTTGTTGTGGAGTTTGAGAGGTAATTGCATCCCAATTTATAGAATACCATAAAGTCGGAATTTTATTCACTAAATTTTGATTATTTTTATAATTAGCGAAGGCATCAATCACTTGATTCGCAGCCGAATAAGCTGCTAAACCGATTCCCCCAACAATGGAAGAAAGGGAAGATTGAAGGATATAAAAATCTGGTTTTTTGTTTTGTAATACTTTTTCTAAAACATACAATTTTTGTACTTTTTCTTTAAAGCTAAAATTACATTTTTCTGCTTTTATTTGTTGGAGTAAATCTATAGAGTTTTCATTACTCATCGGCGTAGAGTAGATGACACCATGTAGTTGACCAAACTGTTCATCTATTTTGTCTACAATGGCTTTCATTTCACTTTCATTAGTAAGATCTATTTGAAAAGTTAAACAATCTGAACTTAACCGTTTTATTTCTGAACAATCTGGGAGTTTTTCCGAACTGACTAAAATGAGTTTCGCGGCGACAGTTTCCGCAAAATATTTGGCTAGAATCAAACCAATTCCTGAATCAAAATCCCCCACAATTAAGTAAACTCCGCTTTGTCGTAGTTGTATTTTTTTCTCTTGTATTGCATCGATTTTAATCGGCTTAAATATTCGCTTCCAGCGATAAGAATCTCGGTAAGCAATCGTTAATTCTGTGGGTTCATCTAAGAATTCTGAAAGTAAGCGATCACTCAGTTTTTTCTGTTCCTTTTTTGAAGCTGGAACCCTGACATCAAGATGACGACAAGAGAGTTGAGGATGTTCTTGTGCGATTCCTAAACATAACCCTAAAATTGTTGCTTTTTCTGGATAAACTTCTTCTGAACCCATCACATTAAAGATAGGATTTGTCACAGCAAAAATTTGGGTAGAATATCCCTTGTTATTAGCAAGAGATTGGGTTAAAAACAGTAAACTGTAAAATCCATAATGTTGAGCATCTTCAAACCTTAAATGAGAGGTTTGTTTTGAATCTTCTATCCCCCAAAGATGCACGATATAATCTGGATGAAACTCTCGTAAGTTTAAATCTTCAATCAAAGCTTGATAGTCCTGTTTTTGCTGAGGATTGATCTCAAACATTCGATAACCCACTTCGTCAAAGGTTTCTCCGATACTGACAGTAATAACATCCTGACCTGCATTCATTAATGTTTGAGCAATTTCTGTCCCCACTCCCAAAGAATCTAGAAAAATTAACCAACTTTTCTTAAGTTGACTTAAACAATTCAAGTCCATCGGCTCCGGTAATAGCATTCGCTCCCAAGTTGGAACATAAAACCAGTCTGCTAAATCTCGTTTTTTATTGGGCTGTTTTAGAGGCTCGGATGAAGGTTCAACCCAGTATTTTTTGCGCTCAAAAGGATAAGTCGGTAAAGGCAAGCGCAAGCGATTTTCTGATGTATAAAATTTAGACAAATTGATATTAATTCCTGCTAACCAAAGCTTACCTAAAGTTGTGAGTAAAAAAGCAATATCAGATTGATTGTGTTGAGGATGACGAATAGAAGATAGTACAATCTGTTCCTTAAAATCGGATTGCTGTTTCGTCAGAGAACTTAAAGTTCGTCCCGGCCCTACTTCTAAAAAAATTCGACTTTTATCTTGAATTAACTCTGCAATTCCTGATGAAAATAAAACCGTTTGGCGCAAATGTTTAGCCCAATATTTCGGATCGGTTGCCTGTTCAGCAGTTATCCAAGTTCCGGTGAGATTTGAAATGAAAGGAATTTGAGGATTATTTAACGAAACTTTTTCGACAATTTCAAGGAATTCAGTTTGTGCAGAGTCCATCATTGGAGAGTGAAAAGCATGGGAAGTGTGCAGTTTTTTATATGGAATTCCCTGTTTTTCTAGCTGTTCTTGTAAGCGTTCAATGGCTGCTCTTGAACCCGATAATACAGATAATTTAGGTGCATTATTTGCCGCAATTGCAATTTCTGAACTTAGCAAAGGTTGCACATCTTCTATCGATAACGCAACAGAAATCATTGCACCGTAAGGCTGTTGCTGCATCAATTTTCCTCTATTTACAATCAGAAAAAGTGCATTTTCTAAGGAAAAAATACCCGCCAAACAAGCGGCTACATATTCTCCAACGCTATGACCGATCATTGCTTCGGGATGAATTCCCCAATCTATTAACAGTTTAGCTAAAGCATATTCAACGACGAAAAGAGCAGGTTGAGTGTAGAGCGTTTCGTTAATTTTATCATCACTTCGAGAGTTTTTAGGATAGAGAATATCCCGTAAATCAAGATTGAGATATGCTTTCAGCGTTTCACAACAATAATCAACAATTTCTCGAAATTTT
The DNA here is from genome assembly GCF_034932365.1 of Limnoraphis robusta BA-68 BA1. Taxonomy (NCBI): domain Bacteria; kingdom Bacillati; phylum Cyanobacteriota; class Cyanophyceae; order Oscillatoriales; family Sirenicapillariaceae; genus Limnoraphis; species Limnoraphis robusta. Next base: position 99,347 of record NZ_JAYGHR010000063.1, read on the forward strand.
TTCTCGGTTTTATAGAGTTCCAAACCCATATTTATATACTGGGTTCCTTGCCCTGGAAACATGAAGATTACAGAATGATGACTCGGTTCTTGAAACTGCGTAAAAACTTGATCTGGTTCTAAAGATTCTAGGGTTTTTATGCTTTCTTCAAGGGTTTGACAAACCATCATGCGACGATAATTAAATGCACGACGCCCGACTTTTAATGTATAAGCTATATCAGCTAGGTTTAAATCTGGATGTTGCTTTAAATAAGTGACTAGATTGTTCGTAGCTGTTTCTAAAGCTGTATTTGTTTTTGCTGAAATTAATAGTAATTGCCAGGGACGAGAAGGACTTGACGGTTGAACTGTTGGGGCTTCTTCTAAGATAACATGAGCATTTGTTCCTCCAATTCCAAAAGAACTTACACCTGCTCGTCGAGGATAATTGTTCGTTTTCCAGTTTGATAAACTCGTGTTTACATAAAAGGGACTGTCCTCAAAATTAATTTGTTTATTCGGTTTTTCAAAGTGAACTAAAGGGGGAATTTGTTGATGTTTTAGAGCTAGAATTGTTTTGATTAAACCTGCAACTCCTGCCGCAGCATCTAAGTGTCCAACATTGGGTTTTACAGAGGCAATCGCACAAAAATTTTTCTTCTCAGTACCCGCACGAAAAGCTTGAGTTAATGCAGAAATTTCTATAGGATCACCCAAAGCGGTTCCTGTTCCATGCGCTTCCATATAGCTAATCGTTTCTGGCTCGACTTCTGCCATGATTTGAGCCGCTTGAATAACTTGTGCTTGAGTATCAATTCTAGGAGCAGTATAACTGACTTTAAATGCACCATCATTATTAATTGCCGATCCTTTAATAATTGCCTGAATTGAATCGCCTGAAGTGATGGCATCTTCTAATCGTTTTAATACAACAATTCCGACACCATTTCCCCCGATGGTTCCTTGAGCTTGATCATCAAATGTTCGGCAATGTCCGTCAGGTGAATAAATGCCTTCTTCTTGATATAAATAACCGACTTGTTTAGAAATAGCAACGCCACCCGCTAAGGCGATATCACAATCTCCACTTAATAAACTTTGACAAGCTAAATGAACAGCAACCAATGAAGTTGAACAGGCTGTTTGAATATCAACACTTGGCCCCGATAGATTTAATTTATAAGAAACTCTTGTTGTTAGAAAATCTTTATCACTCGCTAAAAAAAGCTGGTAGTTGCTGACTGAATTTATGATTTTTGGGTTCGTATAAAGATTGAATAGATAACCATTCATTCCCGCTCCCCCGTAAACACCAATTGTTCCCGAGTGTTTTTCTGAGTCATAACCCGCATTTTCTAGAGCTTCCCAAGCACATTCTAAGAACAAACGATGTTGAGGATCGAGCAGTTCTGCTTCTTTAGGATTAAACCCGAAAAACTCGGCATCAAATAAGTCTATTCCCTCTAATTTTCCACCTGCTTTGACATATTGGGGATGATGAATTAGGTCTTCATCTATTCCAAGTTCTAGAAGTTCTTTGTCTTGATAGAAATGAATAGACTCAACACCATTTTTCAAGTTGTCCCAAAATTGTTCTAAATTCTGAGCTTCTGGAAAGCGACCAGCCATTCCAATGATTGCAATTTCTAAACCGTTATATTCAGTAGCCATTTTTAAGTTTTCCATTTTTGCTCAAGATTAATTTTTAAAACACAAGACAGTAAAATTAAATTTTAATTATTTTGACGTTTATCATTATCTCGAAAAGCTTTTCGTTGACGGAGTTGAGATAACCTTTTCTTACCAACTGTAAGCTGTTCTGTTCTATCCTCTAGCTGATGACTTGATAAAGATTCTAATCGGGAGTGATTAAAATAATCAGCCAAAGCATGAATGGTTGGATATCTAAACATTTCTACTAATGGAATATCAGATGAAAATGCGGCTCTTAATTGGCTATGAACCCTCACCATTAAAAGCGAATGTCCTCCTAAATCAAAAAAGTTATCGTGAATGCCAATATTTTCTAGTTTGAGAGCTTTTTGCCAAATTTGAGCAATTGTTTTTTCGATTTCAGTCTTTGGCATTACATAAGTTGCTTCTAACTGTGGACGAATTTGTTCGGGTATTGGAAGCGCTCGTCTATCAATTTTACCATTAGGAGTCAATGGCAAAGCATCTAACATGAAAAAAGCTGAAGGTATCATGTAACCGGGTAACTTTTCAGCTAAGAATTCTCGCAGCATTGTAACATTTAATTCTAATTTATTAGCCAATACGATATAAGCGATGAGACGCTTTTCTTCTGCTTGTGAATTGACTGCAACCACCGCCTGTTGAACTTGTGGATGTTGTTTTAATACGGCTTCGATTTCTCCTAATTCTATTCTAAACCCTCGCAGTTTAACTTGAGAGTCTAAGCGCCCTAAATACTCAACATTTCCATCGTTCAGATATCGCGCTAAATCTCCTGTTTTATACAGGCGTTCAGAAGTATTTTTAAAAGGATTAGGTAAAAAACGTTCTGCGGTTAAATCGGCTCGATTAAAGTAGCCTCTAGCGACTCCAACTCCTCCGATATATAACTCTCCGGGTACTCCTATCGGAACGGTTTGTAGATTGTTATCCAGAATATAAAACTCAGTATTAGCAAGAGGACGACCAATAAAAACGGTTGAATTTTTATCTGAATTTTCTTGATTTTTAACTTGATAAATTGATGACCAAATTGTAGTTTCAGTTGGCCCGTAAAGGTTAAAGAGTTGTTGAGAATTTTGGGTGAGTTGTTGGGCTAATTTCGGGTCTAATGCTTCTCCTCCACTAAGAATTTTTAGGTTGTGTTTTCCTGTCCATCCACCTAGTATTAACATTTGCCAGGTGGCAGGAGTTCCTTGCATAATTGTGATGTTTAATTGGTTGATTTGCTGTTGGAGTTGTTGACTGTATGTCGTGGTTTTTTGATTGGCAATAATGACACGCGCTCCCACAATTAACGGTAAGTAAAGTTCTAAGGCAGCGATATCAAAAGAGAGGCTGGTTACGGATAATAAAACATCTGATGGTGAGCCGTTCAGAGTTTGATTAATTCCTAAGAGAAAGTTACTCAAGGCTCGGTGTGAAATCTGTACGCCTTTAGGTTGACCTGTAGAACCAGAAGTGTAGATAATGTAGGCAAGATTTTCAAGTGCAATATTATTATAAAGGTTATCAGCTTTTTGTTTAGTAATGATAGACCACTGTTCGTCTATATTGAGAATATTTTCAACGGATAATCGGAGAGAGTTCAGGGAAGTTTGAGTAAGAATCAATGAGATTTGAGCGTTTTCTATAATAAAATTAAGACGGTCTTTTGGATAAGCCGGGTCAAGGGGAATATATGTCGCTCCGACTTTGAGAACAGCTAATAAAGCGATAACCATTTCACAGGAACGCTCTAAACAAATACCGACGGTTTGTTCAGGTTTAACGCCTTGTTTTTGTAGGTAGTGAGCGAGTTGATTGGCTATTATATTAAGTTGTTGATAGCTTAGTTGTTGATGTGAGTCAACAATAGCAATAGCATCCGGTGTTTGTTGGGCTTGGGTTTCAAAAAGTTGATGGATACAGGCGAGTTTTTCAAATGTTGTTTGAGTCTTATTCCAATCTACTAGCAGTTTGTGTTGCTCAGATTGAGATAAAAGTGAAAGTTGATAAAGCTTTTGTTGCGGATTTGTAATTATGCTTAAGAGTAAGGTTTTTAAATGCTCTAAAATCTGAGTAATTGTTACTGAGTTAAAGTGTTCAGAATCATAGACAAGTTTTAGTGAAAGCTGAGAATCACTGACTGCGTAAAGTGTTAGAGGATAGTTGGTTTGTTCTTGAGTCGAAACATTTTTAATCTTGAGATTTTTTAGGGTTTTTTTTAGAGTCGCATCAACGGGATAGTTTTCAAAAATAACAAGACTCTCAAATAAGGGTAAATTTCTGGGAATCTCACTCAAACGATGGATGTCTACTAAAGGGATATATTGATATTGCTGCGCTTCTATTTGTTGAGATTGAAGTTGTTTAATCCATTGCAATAAAGTTTCTTTTCCATCTATATAAATTCGCACCGGAAGGGTATTAATAAACAGTCCGACTATCTGTTCAGCGTTCATTAAGTTGGTAGGACGACCCGAATAAGTTGCTCCAAATATGACATCATTTTCTCCGCTATAAAAACTTATAATTAATGCCCAGGCTGCTTGTATTAAACTGTTAATAGTAACTTGATGTTGTTTGGCGAAAAATTTCAGTTTTGCTGTGACTTCTTCCGAAAGCTGTAGCTGCTGTTCTTGATAGTTTTGATTTTGACTATTAAAGCGGTCAGTTTGACGACTAATTGTTGTTGGTGTCGTTAAACCTTGAAGTATTTTACTCCAAAATGTCTGAGCATTCGATAGGTCTTGCTGTTTTAACCAAGCAATATAATCTCGATAGGGACGAGGCTTTTCTAGAGGTAAGTTTTGACCTTGAATAATAGTCTCATAAAGGGCGATAAATTCTTTAACAATTAAAGGAACAGACCAACCATCTAATAAGAGGTGATGATACGTCCAAATAAATTGATAAATATTATCTCTAATTTGAATTAAATTAAAAGACATTAAAGGGGCTTTTGCCAGGTTAAAGCCTTGTTTTCGTTGAGTTTTTAGTAAAACATTAAGTTGGGTTTGTTGTTGATCTGGTGTGAGGTGTCGCCAATCCTGATAAACAGTTACAGCTTTGACTTCTCGCCCTACAACTTGCAGCGGTTTCTCTAAATTTTCCCAAACAAAAGCTGTTCTTAAAATTGAATTTCTATTAATAACTTGCTGCCAAGCTTGTTCAAAGGCAATACGATTTAAACTGCCTTGGATTTCATAACAAGACTGTACAATGTAGGCTCCTGATTCGGGAGCTAACAAACTATGAAACAGCATTCCTTGCTGCATTGGAGAAAGTGGGTAGATATCTTCTATATGTTTTTGATTCATTTTCGTTTAGCTGTAAGTTGGTTTGTTCAGATTTTCTGGAAATACTTAAGGTTTAAAATTCTATTTGGTTTAGAACTTGATTAAGTTGATTTTGATCGAGTTCAGCCAATGAAAAATCAGAGGGTGTATAACCTCCCGCTTCGGGGGAACAGCAGTGATTAATAAGCTGATTTAAAGCTTCTCTAAAGTCCATTGCTAATTTTTCTATCGTGGTACGATGATGAAAGTTTTTGCTGTATGTCCAGTTAAATTTTAGTTTTCCTTGAATAATTAATCCATTTATTTCTAACAAATAAGCTCTAGTTTGTTTGGAACTACGAGCTTGACCGCTTGATTCCGAGGCTACACCTATCATAGAAGATGATAACATTTGATCAAATTGTCCGAGATAGTTAAAACAGATTTCAGCTTTAGAATTGGGAATTTTTGATTCTGAAGCAGCCAGATAGCGTAAAATTCCATAGCCCATTCCCGAGTTAGGAACTTGACGAAGTTGTTCTTTAATTGTTTTTATTGATCCTCCTAAATCTATTGTATTTAATTCTAATAGCATCGGGAAAATAGATGTAAACCATCCAACTGTTCGAGAAAGGTTGAGATCATTTAGGATGGATTCTCTACCATGATTTTCTAAATCAACTAAAAGGTAATTTTGTCCTGTCCAGTTTGATATTGTTTGTGTCAATGCCGTTAGCAAAATATCATTAATCTGAGTATTATAAGCCGAGGTAACATCTTTAAGCAAGGCTTTTGTTTTTTCCAAGCTGAGAGAGATTGTAACTGTTTCTGATGCTTGAACTGTGTTTTTTCCCCGACAGTAATCTATAGGTAATGAATCAGTCTCTTGAGTTAGAATGGTTAACCAATAATTTCGCTCTTGTTGAATTAACTCTGAGTTTGCATATTCTTGTAAAGCATCTGAACATTGTTTTAGGGATGTAGTTTTTAAAGACAGATCAAGCTTTTGATTGCTTTTTAGTTGTTCATAAATGGTTTTAAAATCTTCTAATAAAATTCGCCAGGATAAACCATCGACAGCTAAATGATGAATAACAAACAGCAGGCGATAACCCCGATGAAATCCTAAATTTAACAGCGCAACTCTAACCAAGTTTCCTGTTAACAAGTTCAGACTTTTATGAATTTCATTGACGGTGAATTCAAGAGCTTGGTTTTGTTGAGGTTCTGGAAGATTAGATAAATCAAAGTAGGTTAACGGTATCTCGGAGTTGGGGTAAGTTATTGTTTGTTTCCAGCCTAATTCTGTTTGCTCAAACTGAAGACGTAGTGCATCATGGTGAATTAATAACTGCTGAATAGTCTGTTCTAGAATAGCAATATCAATACTTTGTTGAACTTCAAGCAAAGTCGCCTGATTAAAGTGATAAATATCTTGCTTATGATTTTCAAAAAACCAATGTTGAATTGGAGTTAGAGGAACTGAACCTGTTATCAATCCTTGTTCGCTATTGATAGTTTTATCTACAGTAGCAATTGCAGCTAATTCAGCTATGGTTTGAGCTTGAAATATCTGCTTAGGTGTAAGCTGAATTCCTACTTTACTGGCTTTACTAATAATCTGAATTGCCAAAATAGAATCTCCTCCGATCTCAAAGAAATTATCGTGAATTCCTACCCGCTCAATTTGAAGAATTTCTGACCAAATTTCAGCCAGCTTCATTTCAATTTCAGTTTCAGGATTGACAAATTCTGATTGAGGTTCCAATTGAATAAGTTCTCGTTGGGATAAAGCTCGATAGTCTACTTTTCCATTAGCAGTTAGGGGAAGTGATTCTATGGGTATAAAAAGAGCAGGAATCATATAGTCAGGTAACTTTTCGGTGAGAAAAGAGCGAAGTTGAGAAAGGATGTTTAAAGATTGATTTTGAATAGCTTCTGAGTTTTGATAAAGAACTACATAAGCGATAAGACGTTTTTTTCCTGGTTGATTATCCGTAATTACAGCTACATCTTGAACCGATGAATGTTGGGTTAATACGGCTTCTATTTCTCCTATTTCTATCCGAAAACCTCTAACTTTAACTTGATTATCCAAACGACCTAAATATTCAAGCGTTCCATTCTTTTTATATCGCACTAAATCCCCAGTTTTGTACAAACGATGGGATGTGCTTTGAGGATTAAAAGGATTAGGAATAAATTTTTCCGCCGTTAAATCGGGTCGATTTAGATAACCTCTAGCTAGACCCTCACCGCTAATATAGAGTTCACCAGGAACTCCTGTAGGTACTGGATGAAGATAGCGATCTAGTACATAAATTTGAGTATTAGAAATCGGATAACCAATGGGTACAGACTGACTAATTTGATCAATATTTGTCATGGAGTAACAGCAGGAAAATGTTGTGCTTTCTGTGGGGCCATAGCCATTAATAAGTTTACATTCTGGGAATGTTTGTAATAGTTTATTAACATGAACTAGCGATAAAATATCACCCCCCGCTAAGAGTTGACGAACATTTTTAAAACTTTTAAGCTGTTCATCAACCATGAGATTAAATAACCCTGCTGTTAGCCAAAGTGTTGTTATATTATATCGTTTAATAATTTCTCCGAGTTCATTTAAAGAAGGCTGATGATTTGGTAATATAACGATGCGTCCACCATTGAGTAAAGCTCCCCAAATTTCAAAAGTGGAAGCATCAAAAGGAAGAGGTGCAGCTTGAAGAAAAATTTCTTCAGTATTAAAGTTTACATAATTATTTTCTTTAACAAGTCTAACCACACCTCGATGAGGAATACACACACCTTTTGGTTTCCCTGTGGAACCGGAAGTATACATAACATAAGCTATGTTTTCTGCTGTTACTTGATGAATGGGATTGTTTGAGCTTTCTTGGCTCAGAATTTGCCAATCTGTCTCTAGATTTAAAATAGGAATATTTAAAGCTTCAAAATAATTGCTGTTTAGGTCAGTAATTATTGCTGAAACTTGAGTATCTTCTAAGATAAATTCTAGGCGCTCTTGAGGATAGTTTTTTTCTAAAAAAACATAGGCTGATCCGGCTTTTAAAATCCCTAAAATACTCACAAACGTCTCAAGTGAGCGTTCCATGCAAATTCCGATTAATGTATCGGGTTTAGTGCCTATTTTTCGCAGATAGTGTGCGATTTGATTGGCTTTAATATTAAGCTCTCGATAAGTGAGTTGTTGATCGGCGTAGGTAAGAGCGATCGCATCAGGATATTGTTCTACCTGTTGTTCAAACAGTTGATGAATACAAGCTTCTCGCGGATAATTCGTTTTAGTTTGATTCCATTCAACTAAAATTTGTTGTTCTTCATCTTTATTTAATAACGTTAATTCAGATATTTTATGTTCAGGATTGACGATAATAGCTTTTAATAAGTTTTTAAAATGCTCGGCGAGTATACAGATAGTATTGGATTCAAATAAATTGGTATTGTATTCAAAAATTCCGAGGATATGCTCATCTGTTTCTGTTAATGACAAAGTTAAATCAAACTTGGCTGTTTGGCGAGTAATCTCAATAGGACTCCAACTTAAATCTGAAAATTTTACTTCTTTCAAAGGAGCATTTTGCAGCACAAACATGATTTGAAATAAAGGTGTGTAACTTAAAGATCGAGAAATTTTTAATTCTTCTAGTAGCTGTTCAAAAGGTAAATCTTGGTGTACATAGGCTTCTAAGGAGACTTGACGAACTCGTTGCAATAATTCCTCAAAGGTTGGGTTTCCTGATAAATCGACTCGCAGAGCTAATGTATTTACAAAAAAGCCAATTAATTTTTCAATTTCGGCTCTGTTACGATTGGCAATTGGAGAGCCAATAATAATATCTTCATTGCCTGTATAGCGATGAATTAATGTATAAAATGCAGTAAGTAACGTTATAAACAGGGTACTTCCTGACTGCTGACTGAGTATTTTTAAACCTTCTAATAATTGCTGGGATATATTAAAAGTATAACTGCCACCTTGAACAGTTTGAATGGCTGGACGAATGCGATCAGTAGGTAGCTGTGAAAGTGTAGGTGCATTCTGCAATTTTTGTCGCCAATAAGAAAGCTGATTTTCTAAAAATTCACCCTTTAACCATTGTCGCTGCCAACTGGCAAAGTCAACATATTGAATGGGTAATTCTTCTAAAGGAGAAGGTTCTTGATTTAGAAAAGCTTGATACAGTGTTGAGAGTTCATGTAATAATACACCCATTGACCAACCATCAGAAATAATATGATGGAAAGCCAGGAGTAATATATGTTCTTGCTCCTTCAGGGGCAGCAACTTAAGACGAAATAAAGGACGAGAACCAAGATCAAAGTGTTGTTGAGTTTCTGCAAATAAAAATTGTTCTATTGTTGCTTGTTTCTTAGTAGGAGACAACTGACTTAAATCAATAATCGGTAACTCTAATTCACAAGTTTCTGAAATAGAAAGTTTGGGTTTTCCATCTATAGTGTGAAAAGCAGTTCTTAAGACTTCATGGCGATGAATCACTTCCGAAAAAGTTTGCTTGAGAATTGTAATGTTTAAAGTTCCCTGTAAACGAATAGCTACAGGAATATTGTAAAAAGGATTGTTCGGTTCAAACTGTGATAAAAACCATTGTCGTTGTTGGGCGAAAGACAGAGGTAAATCAGTAGAACGAGATATTGCCTGAATGGTTGAAATGGGCAGTTTTAAATGATTCTGCGTTAAAATCTCTACTTGTTGAGCAAGTTCAGCAATTGTAGGAAAATCGAATAAATAACGCAAAGGAAACTCGATTTTAAAGATTTGTCTAATCTGCGAAACTACACGAGTTGCTAATAGCGAATGTCCGCCTAATTCAAAAAAGTTTTCATTAATTCCAATTCCCTGTAGGTTTAAAATATTTTCCCAAATTCCGACTAAAATTTCTTCAACTGGTGTTTGAGGTTGAATTCTGTTATTTGTGGTAGGAAGTTGATACTCAATCGCTGCTAAAGCACGACGATCTATTTTTCCATTGGGAGTTAAAGGAAAGGCTTCTAACTCTACAAATGCGGAAGGTATCATGTATTTCGGTAATTTTTCCTCAAGAAAAAGACGCAATGCTTGATTATGAATATCTCCTTTTTCTGGTGCCTGTTGAGTTATATTTTCACGAATAAAGTAAACAACTAAACGCTGTTCGCCAGCTTCATCAGAGTTGACGATAGCTACCGCTTTTTTTATTTTTGGATACTCATTTAATGCCGCTTCAATTTCACCCAGTTCAATCCGAAAACCTCGAATTTTAACTTGCTCATCTGACCGTCCTAAGTATTCAAGATTTCCATCGGGTAAATATCGCACTAAATCCCCTGTTTTATAGAGGCGTTCTTGAGTTTTATTTCTACTCAAAGGATTTGGAATGAATTTTTCTGATGTTAATTTAGGACGGTTAAAGTAACCCCGAGCCACACCTAAACCTGAAATATAAAGTTCACCTTGAACACCAATTGGAACAGGTTGTAGGTGAGAATCTAGGACATAAAATTGAGTATTAGCCAGGGGACGACCAATTGAAACATAAGTATATTTTTCGGGAGAAATACAACTTAAATCTAATTGATAAATAGCTGACCAAATAGTTGTTTCTGTCGGGCCATAAAGATTCCAAACTTGTTCAGAATTTTGTAAAAGTTGTTGGGTAAGATGATGATCGAGTGCTTCACCTCCGCAAAGAATTTTGAGATTTTTGCTTCCCGTCCATCCAGCAGCTATTAACATTCGCCAAGTTGCAGGTGTGGCTTGCATTAGTGTCGGATTGAAGATGCTTAATTTTTCACGCAATGCAACACCATCTGTAGCAATTTCACGACTGATAATTATTAAACGAGCGCCTAAAATTATAGGTAAATATAATTCTAATGCTGCAATATCAAACGAGAGTGTTGTTACTGAAAATACAATATCTTCTGGCAATAAACCAGGTTTTTGACGCATTGCTATTAAGAAGTTTGTTAAGCTATTATGGCAAATTTCTACACCTTTAGGCTGACCTGTAGAACCCGAAGTATAAATCACATAGGCTAAATTTTGAGGTGAAATTTGAAAGTCAATATTTTCGTAACTCTGTTGTGCGATCGCTTCCCATTGCTCATCTAAATAAATAACTTTATCTGTTTTACCGTTGTGATTTAAAAGCTTATATTCAGTTAATAACAGTGAAATTTTAGCATCTTCTATTATGAAAAATAGACGTTCTTTAGGATAAGCAGGATCAAGAGGAACATAGGCAGCACCGACTTTCATAACGGCTAAAAGTGCGATGAGCATCTCACAAGAACGCTCTAAACAAATCCCAATTAATTGTTCAGATTTTACACCCTGTTTATGTAAGTAATGTGCAAGCTGATTTGCTTTGTAATTGAGGGTTTGATAGGTTAATTGTTGATGTTCGTCAGCAACCGCAACAGCATCGGGCCTTTGTTTAACTTGTGCTTCAAATAATTGATGAATAGCGGCTTGATGAGAAATTTCTGTTTCTGTTTTATTCCATTCAATCAGAAGTTTATGCTGTTCAGTCGGTGATAATAAGGATAACTCAAACAATCGCGCTTGAGGATTACTAATAAATTCTAACAGTAATGTTTTAAAGTTGATCAAAATCTGCTTAACTTTTTCAGGAATAAAACGACTTTTGTTGTAATCTATCCTTAATAAAAGTTCAGAATTGGGTAAAATAAACAACGCTAGAGGATAATTTGTCTTTTCAAAACCCCAAGCTTGAGTGATGTTTAAGCTGCTGTTTGATTGATTTAATACTGTATCGAGAGAAATGGGATAATTTTCAAAGACTAGCAAGCTTTCAAATAGCGATGTTCCTGTAGGAACTTCACTACATTTTTGAATATCTATTAAAGAACTATAAGCATATTGCTCTCGTTCTATTTGTTGAGTTTGTAGAGTTTGCAACCAGGAAATTAACTGCATTTGGGGAGAAACTTTTACCCGTACAGGCAGAGTATTAATAAATAGCCCAACAATAGATTCTACTCCCGGTAAAGTGGGAGGACGACCTGATACTGTTGCACCAAATACAACATCATATTCGCCACTGTAACGACTAAGAAGTAACGCCCAAGCCCCTTGAATGACAGTATTTAAAGTCAAGTGATGTTGCTGACAAAATGACTGAATGTTAACTGTTTCTATGCTGGAAAATTGGATATATTCTTTACCGTAAACATCTTCGTTCTTTTTAGAATATTCTATTGTTAGTTGTGTTGGACTTGTAAAATCCTTAAGATTTTTATGCCAAAATTTTTCTGCTTTAGAGATATCTTGCTGTTGCAGCCAACTAATATATTCTCGATAAGGACGCGAGGGTTTAAGCGATAAGCTTTGACCTTGCTTAAACGCTTCATAGAATGCTAAAACTTCTTTGATGATCAGACCATTACACCAACCATCCATCAGTAGATGATGGTGACTCCAAACAAATTGATAAGTGCTTTCTTGTACTTTGAATAAGGCACAACGCATTAAGGGAGCTTGATCTAGTTTAAAACCTTTTTCTCGCTCTGAAGTTAAAAAAGATTGTAATTTATTCTCTTGTTCGTTTGGCGTTAAATTTTGCCAGTCTTCTTCAATAAAAGGGAAGTTAACTTGTGAATAAACGACTTGCAATGGCTTCTCTAATTCTTCCCAATAAAAGGCTGTACGCAACACGGGATGTCGAGTTATAACCTGTTGCCAAGCTTGCTTAAATGCTTGCGTATTTAGTTCTCCAGAAATTAAACAACTCCGTTGCTCAAAATATACACCCGAACTAGGATTATACAGGGTGTGAAAGAGCATTCCCTGCTGCATGGGAGAAAGTTCGTATATATCAACGAGATCTTGTTTAGACATTGAAATTAATTCAGAATAAACTACAGGTTAATTGGGTTTAATGTTAGTTAATTTGTTTTTTTGAGTTTTGTTATAAATTTATCAAGTTGTTTTTGATTGATACGGGCGGAGGAAAAGTCTGATGGTGTATAAGCCTCGGCTTCTGGAGTGGAAGCATAAGTAATTAAAGCTTTTATTGCAGTAATAAAATGATTAGCCCAATATTCAATAGTTTCTCGTTTATGAATATTTTGACTATATATCCAATTCAATTGCAGTTTATTTTGACTCACAAACCCATTGATTTCTAACAGATAACGCCGAATTTGATCTGGAGAACGGTTGAACTGACTTGACTCTGATATATTTAATGTAAAAAATTCGGATTGTACCGGATTAATTTGACCGAGATAGTTAAAAATAACAGAAGCTTGAGGAGCCGCTTTTAATTTAGAACGCACACTTTTATTTTGGCTGAGATATCGGAGAATTCCATAATTCATACCATGATTAGGAATACGATTAAGTTGTTCTTTTATACACTTAAGAGCCTCTCCGGTATTGTGAATTGTTCCTAACTCTAGCACGACTGGAAAAATGGCACTAAACCAACCGACTGTGCGTGATATATTGATGTTTTCAAATAATTGTTCTTCTCTTCCGTGTCCTTCTAAGTCAATTAAAAGCGAGCGTAAACCTGTCCACTGAGCAAAGCTTTGAACGATGGCTGTTAACAAGATATCATTAATTTTTGTCTTGAATCTTTTAGGGATTTCTTCTAAAACTAGCTGAGTTTCATTGATATCTAAACTTAAGCAGATTTTAGCTGTTGAACCGACTGTATTGGCTGAATTTTCTACAGGAAAATCAACAGGTATTGAATTAATTGATTTCTGGGACTGAGCTAACCAGTAGTTTAATTCAGAGGTCACTTTTTCAGATTCACTATAAGAAATAAAGCCAGTTGACCAATCTTGATAAGAGCTTGTTTTAGCGGGGAGTTTTATTTTTTCTTGGTGGCTCAGTTGTTTGTAAGCTAGTGCAAAATCTTCAAGAATAATTCGCCAAGATACTCCATCAACAGCAAGGTGATGAATTATGAAGAGCAAACGATAAAGTTGATTATTTCCAAGTTTAAACAAAGCAGCTTGAACAAGTTTAGAGGAAATATTTAAGCTTTTTTGTAAACACTCTAAAGCTGTTTCATAGGCTTCTATTTTTTGATTTTCTGTTAATCCTGATAAATCAATGTAGCTGGCGTGAATAGTTTCTTCAGGATATGAATAAAACTGTTTGTAGCCTGTATTCTCCTGTTTAAATCTCAATCGTAAACTATCATGCTGTCTGAGCAGTTGCTGAATAGATTCTTCAATATATTGAAAGTTAATATCCGGTGAAACTTCCAAAACAACAGACTGGTTATAGTGATGCGGATGTAAAAGTTTTTGTTCAAAAAACCAATGCTGAATGGGTGTCAAAGGAACGAAACCTGCTGCTAAACCCTGTTCAGTTTTTAGCGGTTGATTTGAGGTTGCAATAGCCGCTAATTCAGCAATTGTTTGATACTGAAATATCTGTCTAGGTGTTAGTTTTAAGCCGACTTGAGTTGCTTTAGATATAATTGAAATGCTTTGGATAGAATCCCCTCCCAATTCAAAGAAGTTATCATAAATTCCAATATTTTCTTTTCCTAAAACCTCTCTCCAAATTTCCGTTAATATTTTCTCGTTAGAGGTACTCGGAGCCACAGAAGAAGATGTTTTTATCACTTCCTCTACTTTAGGTAAGGCTTTAAGGTCTACTTTACCATTTGGAGTTAGTGGAAAGGCAGATAGGACAATAAAAGCATTTGGAATCATATAATGGGGAAGTTTAGTTTTGAGAAAATGATGCAGTTTATTTTGTATCTCTAAGCCAGAATCTTGAATTTCAGAGTGAAGTATGATGTGAGCAACTAAGCGCTGATGATTTGAATTTTCTTGAACTGTAACTCTTGCTTCTTGAACTTCTGGATGTTGAGTTAATACTGCTTCTATCTCGCCCAATTCGATGCGAAAACCTCTAATTTTTACTTGATGATCTAGGCGTCCTAAATATTCTATATTACCATCGGTGAGATATCGTGCTAAATCTCCAGTTTTATAGAGACGGTCTTGAGTTTTATTTGTATTAAAAGGATTAGGAATAAATTTTTCTGCTGTTAAGTGTGGTCGATTTAAGTAACCTCTAGCTACACCTAAACCTCCTATATAGAGTTCACCGGGGACACCAATTGGAACAGGTTGTAAATATCGATCTAAGATATAAATTTGAGTGTTTGCAATCGGACGACCAATGGATACTGAACCTGAAAGAGAAGCTTGAGTTTGCACCTGATAAACACAACATCCAACGACTGTTTCTGTCGGCCCGTATTCATTAATTAATCTGGTTTTTGGACTGTATTCACGCCAGAAAGAAAGGCTCTCAGCGATCAAAGCATCTCCGCCAATAATCAATGAATTTATTGGACTTACTTTTGATTGCTTAGACAGAAGTTTGCTTAGTATTCCTAAATGAGCAGGAGTGATTTTAACTAAGCTGAATTTAGTTTCTGAACTCAAAGCTTCGCTTAAACCTTCTATTTCTTGATTTTCGGGCAATAGAAAAACTGTTTTGCCCACTAATAAAGGACAGAATAAACTTGTAATTGTTGCATCAAATCCAATTGAAGAATGTAGCGGCGATCCCTCTCCTTTCTCTAAATCATATTCTTGTATTGCCCAGTTTAAATAATTAATTAACCCTTGATGAGTTAACATTGTTCCTTTGGGTTTTCCGGTTGAACCCGAGGTGTAAATAACATAGGCTAAATTTTCTAAAGTTGCTGATTTTTTAGGATTATCATCAACTTCGCCAGCAATCATATCCCAGTTTTTTTTGAGATTTAAAATTGGAGTTGAGGGGATATGCTGTGCTATCTGTGAATTGAAGCTTTCAGTTGTTAATACCATAGCAACTTGTGCATCAGAGAGCATAAAGCCTAACCGCTCTGAAGGATAGTTAAGATCGAGTGGAACATAGGCACCACCCGCTTTGAGAACTGCCAAAATCGCAACCACTAACTCGGGTGAACGTGGGATACATATTCCGACTAAAACTTCGGGCTTAACTCCTTTTTTTTGAAGATAATGTGCAAGTTTATTCACTTTTATATTAACTTCTTTATAAGTTAAAGTTGTTTCAGTTTTAAAATTTTTGTCAAAATAAAAACGAATAGCAACCGCATCAGGCTGTTGTTGAACTTTGTTTTCAAATAAATGATGAACACAGTTATTAATATAATTAGCTTTAGTTTTATTCCACTCTGTTAACAATTGATGTTGTTCAGTAACAGTTAGAATTGATAGGTTAGAAAGTTTTACCTGTGGGTTAGCAATAATTTCTGATAAGATCATCTGAAAATGCCCAAGCATTCGTGCAATCGTGTCTTGTTTAAATAAGTCTGTACTATATTCTATAACGACTAAAATTTCTGATTCTCGCTCAATTAAATGCCAAGTGAGATCAAACTTAGTTGATTCCGGGTCGATCCAAAATTGACTGATTTGTAAGTTGGGTAATTGTAATTCAGGACTAGATGAATTTTGAAACTGATAAGCCTCATTTTGAAACTGAAACATAACCTGAAACAAAGGATTATGACTGAGATGACGTTCCGGTTGAAGTTCTTCTACTAACTTTGAAAAAGGTAAATCTTGATGTTTATATGCTCCAGAAGTTACCTGTCTAACTCGCTTTAAAACATCTTCAAAAGAGGGATTTCCTGATAAGTCAGTTCGTAAAACTAGAGTATTAACAAAAAAACCAATTAGGCTTTCTGTTTCCTGCCAATTTCGATTGGCAATAGGAGAACCAATGACAATATCATCTTGGTTACTATATCGATGTAATAATATTTTAAAAGCTGCAAGTAAGGTCATAAATAGAGTAACCCCTTGCTGACGACTCAGTGTTTGTAAAGCTGTGGTTAGTTCTTTAGAAAGTGTTAAAGACTGAGTTTTTCCTCGAAAACTCTGAGTTACAGGTCGAGGATAATCTGTGGGCAAATTTAGGGTTGTTAAATTTTTAAGTTTCTGTTTCCAGTAACTTAACTGTGTTTTTAATTCTTCTCCTGTTAGCCATTGCTGTTGCCAAATTGCAAAGTCTACATATTGAATTTTTAGTTCGGGTAATGGTGAGGTTTTTTGTTCAGAGAAGGCTTTGTAAATTGCAGAAAATTCCTTCAGTAAAACTCCTCTTGACCATCCATCTGCAATAATATGATGTAAGGTCAAAAGCAAGATAAATTGAGTTTCACTGAGTTTTAATAACGTTACTCTGATTAATTGATCTTTATTGAGATTAAAATAGTTCTTTGCTTCTTGTTTTGCAAGCCGTTTTGCTTCACTATCACTGTGGTTTTTCGATAATATTTGCAAGTCAATTATAGGAATATTTAGAGTAAAATGAGATGAAATACTTTGCTGAGGTTGATTATTCTGGATACTGTTAAAAGTAGTTCTTAAGCTTTCATGGCGGCGAACAATTTCATTCAAAGTTTGTACAAGAATAGCAATATTGATATGCCCGTTGAGATGCCACGCAATTGGAATATTGTAAGCAGAAGTTTCAGACTCTAACTGATGGATAAACCACAGCCGTTGTTGAGAAAATGACAAGGGTAAATTATCATATATTTTTCGCTTTGGAATGGTCAGGAAACTCAATTGCTGTTTTTTATTTTTCAGTTGTTGCTCAAGGAGTTGTCGTTTTTCTGGTGAAAGAGCAGCAATTCTTCTTTTTAACTCATCTAGCTTTTGATCTGTATTAGTCATTTTTTGTTTTAAACTAATGTTTTCTGACTGACTTGAACAGCATGATATTTTTCTCGCAATTCTTTTAAGTAGCTCAGGCTTTCCATGACAGCCTTTTCATCAGGAACAAAGTCAATCAGAGAGGCAATTTCATTGATACCTGCTTGCTCAATTTGTTCAACAAAGGAAAGACAACTCGTTGGAGTTCCGATGAGAGAACGTCCTTTCATAAAGCCTTCCACTCCAAATAAGAGTAAGCTATCGAGATCATCTGCTGAGAAGTTTTTAAGACTAACATTTAACCCCATGCTTTTAGCTAGGTTATCTAACAAATCATAGTGAGTTTTGAGATACTCAGAAAAAGGTTGTCTGACTTTTTCTTTGACTTCATGTAAACTTTCTCCCAAAAAAGTATGAATCATTAAAGCGACTTTTCCTTCTTCGGGATTATGACCTTTTTTCGCTAATGCTTCTCGATAGAGTTTTATTTTCGGAACGATACTTTCTAAAGTTCCACCGAGTAAAGAAGTGAGAACATTAGCCCCCATTTTACCTGCTTCAATAAATGTTTCTGGAGATTGACAGGTAATCCAAATAGGAAGTTTTGATTGAATGGGTTTTGGTAAAGTTTTCACCTTAACCGTTCTACCACTTGCGTCTTGATAGTCTACTGCTTCCCCTTGCCAAAGTTGCTGAACTGCTTTAATTCCTCGCCACATATTCGCTTTTCGATTGGCATGAATTTCACGAGAAAGAATGAATTCATCCATCGTCCAACCGGAAGCAAAAGCAATCTGAACTCGACCATTTGAAAGGTTATCAACCACAGCCCATTCTTCTACAATTCGCACAGGATGATGTAAAGGTACAACCACACTTCCTGCTCGCAATTGAATTTTTTTTGTAACCATTGCAAGTGCAGCATTTGTTAGGGAAGGATTCGGATAAAGCCCGCCAAAAGCGTGAAAATGTCGTTCAGGTGTCCAAACTGCTGAAAAACCATTTTTGTCGGCAAATTTTGCACTTTCAATCAGTAAATGATACTTATTTTGTTGTGCAACTGATCCATCTCCATCAAAGTAAAAAAAGCTAAAGTCCATAATAACTTATTCCTCTATTCATTGTAATTTTTTAGTTTATGTTGTTTAGCAATATATACTTACAATTACGTTTTTTCATAATCTTCAGAGACGCTTCCCTGAATTGATAGCAAATTTTCAACTTCTTGTGAAGATAATTTTTCGACTTCTTCTAATAGTCTTTCAATCTCTGGATCATCTGTTATTTTGGATTGATTTTCCTCAATGATTTTTGCAATACCAGCAACACTCGGTGATTCAAATAAGAACTCTCGCATTGGAATATCTATTTGAAATTTTTCTCGCAAACGGGAAATAATCTGAATTGCTAGTAATGAATGCCCACCTAACTCAAAAAAGTTATCATAAATTCCTACTTTCTCTATTCCTAATAAATCTTGCATTGCATTAGCAATAATTTGTTCAATCTCATTTCGAGGGGCAGAATAATCAGTTGGCAGATGGGGTCGAGCATGATTAGAGTTTAATTTATCCGCTTTAGCCAGTTGTAATATCTCTGAGTTTTCATAAGTTTTTTGTTGAATTGACTGCTCAATTCTAGCGTGTAAATCTCTAGGTGAAACGGCGAGTTGAGAAATAATATTTTGTGATAAAATTCGTTTCGATATTTGCCAAACTTCATCAGGTTTTATCGCTAAATCAATCAAGGCTGAACCTGTTTTTTGAGAGGTTGATTCTTCGTCCCATTGACACGCATCCCAATTAACACTAATCCAGGGTGTTGAACTCGTTTTATTTTGTTGGTTAGCAAAGGCATCCATAAATAAATTAGCGGCTGTATAAGCACCAAATCCTACGCCTCCCACAATTGACGACAGAGAAGATTGTAACAGATAAAAATCTAATTTTTTACCCTCAAAAATTTTAGCAAGTGTAATTAATCCTATAACTTTCATTTGGAACTGATTATGACATTTTTCTAGGTCTAAATCTTGAAGTGGACAGCTTGATCTATCTCCCATTGTTCCAGCATGAATTACCCCATTAATTTGACCAAATTTTTCATAGGCTTGAGTGACAATTGACTGCATTTTTGTTTCATCTGCTAAGTCAGCACTGAAGAATAAAAATTCTGCTCCCGATGTTTCTAAGGCTTGCAGTTTACGAATACATTTACTTATATTATCTTGCTGACCATGTGAGACTAACCACTGTTCCCATTGATGTTTTTCCGGTAAGGTTGAACGACCGATTAAAATCAGTTTTGCTTCTAATTCTTGAGTTAAATACTGTGCATAAACTAATCCTAATCCTTCAACTAAATCTCCTGCAATTAAGTATACGCCATTTTTTATAAATCGTGTTTCTTTTGCAGAATGTTCGGGTAACAACAACGATTCAAATGTTTGTATCCATCGATATCGATCTCGATAAGCAACGACTGGCTCTGTAGAATTGTGTTGCAATTCCGCTATCAATTGATCGATCACTTTTGTGAATAAATCCGAATTTTTGGGAACAGCAACATCAATATTTTTGCAGGTAATATGGGGATATTCTTGCGAAATAACTTTGCATAATCCCAATTGTGTTACTTGAGCAGGATTGAGAGGTTCTGTACCGAGTACATCGTGAATATTATTCGTAACTGTTGTCAGTTTTACAGGGGTATCAATGTTTTGTTGAGTAATTGCTTGAACTAAAGCGAGTAAGCTATAGAAACCTTTATTTTGATAAGATTCAAAATAAATTTCTAAAGTCGAATTGAAATGATCTGCTGATTCTGTTCCCCAAAAATGAAGTATCTCATTGGGAACAAAGTTGTTTTGTTTCAGGATTTTTATTAAATATTGATAGTCATCAAATTTTTCAGGATTGATCTCAAATAAAGTCTCAGTAAGTTGAATAAACTTTTCTCCAATCCTGACTTCAGCTACAACTTGATTTTCTGCTATTAAGCGTTGAACAATTTTTTCACCCAATCCAATTTCATCCACAAAAACCAACCAATATTTACGTTCTGTATTAGATGAAAGCTTAGGAAGGGTTGAACGTTTCCAAGAAGGAACATAAAACCATTCAGCTAAATTAGACTTTTTATGCGGTTGTTGAGGTTTTTCTTGAGAATTATTAGTTTCAGCTTGAGGTTCAATCCAATAATATTGTCGTTCAAAAGGATAAGTGGGTAAGGGTACACGCTGGCGTCGTTCATTCGGATGTCGTTCATTCGGATAAAGTGCCGACCAATTAACTTCTATTCCCGATAGCCAAAGTTGTCCTAAAGTTTCTAAAATATGAGCATGATCTGAGTGTTTATCTTGGGGATGACGCAAGGTTGTTAAGGCATTTATATCAGGTTGATGCTGTTTGGCAAATATAGTCAATGTCCGTCCTGGCCCAACTTCCAGTAATAGAGGATTTTGCTTTTGCAATACCTGTTTAATTCCCTCAGAAAACTGCACTGTTTTTCTTAAGTGTTGAACCCAATATTCAGCTTGAGTTGGTTCAGTTGCAGTCAGCCAAGTTCCTGTTAAATTGGATATGACGGGAATTGCAGGAGGATTTAGGTTAATCTTGGTAACTATCTGTTTAAATTCGTCTAAAATTGGTTCCATTAAAGGAGAATGAAAAGCATGAGATGTATGTAAACGACGATAGGTAATATTTTGTTGAATCAAAACTTGCTCGAAGGTTTCAATCGCAGTGTTTGAACCGGACACAACACATAAATCGGGAGAATTAATCGTTGCAATTACTAATTCTTTAGGAAGGATAGATTGTATTGTTTCCAGTGTTGAAAAAACCGAAAGCATAGCCCCAGATGGACAGGTTTGCATCAGTTTTCCTCGGGTTGCAACTAAGGCTAAAGCATCTTCTAAAGAAAACACACCCGCCAAAGTTGCAGCAACGTATTCTCCAATACTATGACCAATCATTGCTTGAGGTTTTACGCCCCAACTTATCCACAGTTTAGCCAAAGCATATTCTATTATAAATAGTGCGGGTTGTGCATAGGCTGTTTCATTAATTAAGTTGTTTTCTAGATGCGGTTTTGGATAGATTATTTCTCTTATATCTTGCTCTAAATAGGTTTTTATAAGTTCACTACACTCATCAATTATTTGTCTAAAAATAGGTTCTGTTTCATAGAGTTCTAACGCCATATTAATATATTGACTCCCTTGCCCCGAGAACATAAACACAATAGTTTGGGGGCTATGTTGATAGAATTTTGTTAATAATTTTTGGGATTTATTTTCAGAGTGATCTAAAGTTTCAATAGCATCTTTTAACTCTTTACAGACTAAAAATTGGCGATATTCGTGATGTTTTCTTCCGGTTTGTAAAGTATAAGCTACATCTGCTAAGTTTAAATTTGAATGCTGTTTGAGATAGGTTGCAAGTTGAGTTGTTGCTGTTTCTAAAGCTGATGGTGTTTTGGCAGAAACTAAGAGCAATTTCCAAGGACGAGAATTGCTAGAAATTTCGACTTGAGGAGCTTCTTCAAGAATGATATGAGCATTCGTTCCTCCCATACCAAAAGAACTGACTCCAGCACGGCGAGGCGTGCCTTTTGTTTCCCAATTTGACAGTTGAGTATTGACATAAAATGCACTGTCAGCAAAGTTAATTTGAGGGTTGGGATTCTCAAAGTTTAAACTGGGGGGAATTTGCTGATTTTTCAGGGCTAATGTCGCTTTAATTAATCCCGCAATTCCTGCGGCTGCATCTAAATGTCCGATGTTGCTTTTGACTGAACCTATAGCACAATATTGATTATTACTTTTACCAAAAACTTTTGTCAAAGCAGAAATTTCAATCGGATCACCTAATGCTGTTCCAGTACCATGCGTTTCTATGTAATTAATCGTCTCAGGTTCTACACCGGCTTTGGCAATGGCGCTTGCAATAACTTCCGCTTGACCTGTTACACTAGGAGCAGTTAAACCCACTTTTTGAGAACCATCATTATTAATGGCTGAACCTCGAATAACGGCATAAATTTGATCGCCATCTTCTAAGGCTTTACTCAGCCGTTTTAAGACAACAATACCCACTCCATTTCCGAAAACTGTTCCTTTGGCATTCGCATCAAAAGCCCGACAATAACCATCAGGAGAAGCAATTCCGTCTTCTTTATAAAGATAACCTGACTTTCTAGCGGAATTAACTGTAACTCCACCTGCTAAGGCAATATCACATTCTTGTTTCAGTAAACTTTGACAAGCAATATGAACACTGACTAATGAGGTTGAACACCCCGTTTGAATTCCACAACTAGGGCCTTTTAGGTTGAATTTATAAGAAACTCTAGTGGGCATTAAACCCATAACATTACTGATGACAAACTGCACCGAGTCTACCGATTTTCTTAAAGCAGTATTGTTGTAAAGATTAATGATGTAATTGTTTAAAGCTGAACCTCCATAAACTCCTATTTTACCGGAATAACGTTCAGGGTCATAGCCTGCATTTTCTAAAGCTTCCCAGGCACATTCTAGAAAAATTTTATGTTGAGGATCAATCAGTTCTGCTTCTCGGGGAGAGTAACCAAAAAAGGCGGCATCAAAGTATTCAATCTGGTCAAAACTGGCATAAGCTTTGACATAGTTTGGAGCATTAATTTCATCTAAACTCACACCAGATGAAACTAATTCTTCATCCGATAAAAATTGTATAGAGTTGACCCCATTTTTTATATTTTCCCAGAACTGATCAACGGTTTGAGCGCCCGGAAAACGACCCGCCATGCCAATAATAGCAACTCGTTCATTTTTCTCTTGTTCTACAGCTTCGAGCTTGGTTCGAGCTTCTGTAAGAGCGGCAAGTATGCGTTGAGATGAAGATAAGTTGTTCATCGGTTTAACCTCCTAATAATTTCTCTAAGTTTTCAAGTTCTTGAGTAATAGAATATTCTATATTATTGGATAAAAATTCAGCTTGAGTTTGTTGAATAATAGTAACATCTTTATTTAAATTATTCAACGAATCCGTTAATAAAAATTCAGTTCTAATATATGTCACTAAATCTTGTATAGTTGGATATTCAAAAATAACAGTTGAAGGAACAGATTTTCCCAAACTATTCTCCAAACGATTTCTGAGTTCCATTATCATCAAAGAGTCCATCCCCATATCAAAAAAGCCTTGCTTGGTATCAGGAAATTGACAGGGTTGCAGTCCTAACACTTTACCGACTTCAGCTTGCAAATAAGAAATTAAAAGAGATTCATGCTCATTAGCGGGAAGGGTTGCCAATTTTTGGATTATTTTTGAGTTTTTTGTCTGTTTTGGTTGTGCTTCTGTTGGGATAATTTCTGAGAAGAAAGGGGAAGTTAATCCTTGTTGTAAAAAACGCGACCAATCTATCGGAATTACCCCAACTTGTGGGTCGGGTTGAGCGATTAATTCCTCTAAAATTTCTAGCCCTTGCTGAGGAGAAATCGTTCCTACTCCCTTGAGGCTCATGTGCTGACTAACTTGACGTTCAGCCGCCGCTCCGACTTCAGACCAAGCACCCCAATTAATACTAAGTCCAGGTAAGCCCAACATTTGCCGATAGTGAGCAAGTGTATCCAGAAAAGTATTCGCTGCGACGTGATTCGCTTGCCCAGGTGAACCTAACAGCGAAGCAGCCGAAGAAAAGAGTACAAAATAGTCGAGAGGGATATCTTTTGTTAATTGGTGTAAGTTCCAAGCTCCGTGCATTTTTGGCTTCATTACGCGCTCAAATTTTTCAGAGTTGAGTTGCGTTAATACACCATCTTCTAATACTCCAGCAGCATAAAAAATTCCTCGTAATGGAGGTAAATTTTGTTGAATTTTATGTAAAATATCAGTGACTTTTTTATCGTCTGAAATGTCAGCTTGAGTAATAATAACTTTCGCTCCAAGTCTTTCTAATTCATCTAGTGTTGTTTGAGTTTCTGAGTTGGGATTACTCCGACTTAATAATACTAAATTTTTTGCTCCTTTTTCAACCAGCCAACGAGCAACTAACAGTCCTAATCCTCCCAAACCTCCTGTAATTAAATAGGTTCCCTCCGAGAAATCTTTCCAATTTTCTTGAGTTGAGTTTGTGATGACAATTTTACCGATATGTTTGGCTTGTTGCATATAGCGAAAAGCCGCAGGTGCATTTTGAATACTAAAGACTTTGCGAGGTAGCGGTTGTAATTCTTGGGTTGTAAACTTCTGGACAATTTCTGATAAAAGTGACTGAATTAAATCAGGCTTTTCTTGAGCGGTACTCATTAAATCAATCAGGTAATAACAGAGATTAGGCTTGACTTTCTGAACTTGAGTTAAACTCCACACTTCTCGTTTACCAATTTCTAGAAAACGTCCTTTTTCTTTCATAACAGATAAACTTTTAGGAATAAACTCTCCCGATAAAGAGTTAAAAACAATATCAACACCCTGGTTTTGAGTGATCTGCATGATTTCATCAGCAAATTCCAATGTTCGGGAGTTCATAATGTGTTTTATACCTAATGTTTTTAAATATTCCCACTTACTAGAACTTGCCGTTGCAAAGACTTCTGCTCCCACAGCTTGGGCAATTTTTACAGCCGCCATTCCTGTCCCCCCGGCGGCAGAATGAATTAAAATTTTGTCTCCTTTTGAAATTTTTGCAAGATGATGTAAGGCATAATAAGTTGTTATGAAATTTGCGGGAATTGTAGCCGCTTCCTCAAAACTTAAATGAACAGGTTTCAACGTGACTAACTGAGCGTTAACAGTTACATATTGATTAAAACTTCCCGACGCAAGCGCGATCACTTTGTCACCTATTTTGATGTGTTTTACACCCTCTCCAACTGCAACAATTTCACCTGCACATTCTACCCCAAACCAATCTCGTTTAAAGGGTAGTACACCTAATGTATCTAAAATATCAATGAAGTTCAGTCCCGTTACTTTGACTTCAATTTCAACTTCTCCTGGCTTGGGTTGACGGCGAGTTGTTGGTTGTAATTGCAAGCTATCGGGTGTTCCCCGTTGAGAAATTGCCAGTTTAAAGGGTTGATTATTTGGAAATTTTAATCGGTTTAACTTGTCTGTTTTATAACGAGTTAATCGAGAGATTTGACGAGTATTTTGACGAAATGATACTTGATTTTCGGTTGTTGTATGTTTAAGTTCAGTTAGCAAGATATGGGCTTGATTTTCTAGCGATTTTTCTGGATCTAAATCAACTTGAACACAGTGTAGTTCTGGATGTTCTAAAGCAATGACTTTCCCCAATCCCCATAAGGGAGAATAGGCTATTCCTGATAAATTAGCTTCTACTCCGGTCGCAACAGAACCTCTAGTTAGAATAGCTAAAGAGGGGGGCTGAGAATAATTTTTTATCAAGGACTGAGTTAAGTTTAATAAGCTTTCCCATCCTGTTTTTGCAGTTTTTGTTAGTTCTTCAAAACTCCAAACTTCAGGTTGCAAAGTCTCTAAACTCCATAAATATATAACTTTTCTAAAGATTATTTTTTTTGTTTTGAAAGTTATAAAAATTTTATTAAAATCATCTATTTTATTAGGATCAACTTGATAGGTTCGCTGATTAACTTGTTGGTATTTTTGTCCTGCAAACACTAAAGTACAAGATTCTCCCTGCTCTGTCAAAAGTTGAGCAAGTTGTTGAGTCATTCCTTGCTGATCTGCAAAAATTAACCATTCCTTTGATTCTGACTGATTGAGTTGACTATTTTGAGCTATAATAACTGCTTGTTCAAGAGGTTTATTATAATTTTCTGTTAAGGTTATAGCTTTGTCAAACGCACTTTCTTGTAATAGATTTTGCCATTGAGAAGCAGGAATTAAAGGATAGTTGGGACGAATCTCTTGATCATTAAATTTCCACCATCCTTCTGTCAAGCCAAACGTTAAGTCAAACCATCGCAAAGGTTGAGTTCCTTCTAATAAAATCAGTAGTCCTTTAGCAACAAGTAAATTTTGGATGTTCTCCAAAACTTGCTTTAAGTTTGCAGTAGCGTGTAAAACATTAGCCGCGATCACAATATCATATTGATGACTTTCAAAATTTTGTGATTTTATAGGCTTTTCTATATTGAGAATTTGATAATCTATAAAATCATAGTCTTGAAACTTCTGTTTTGCTTTATTAACAAATAGAGGGGAAATATCGGTATAAATATATTCTATTTGATATGGATTCAGATGCGGAAG
Organism: Limnoraphis robusta BA-68 BA1; assembly: GCF_034932365.1. NCBI lineage: Bacteria > Bacillati > Cyanobacteriota > Cyanophyceae > Oscillatoriales > Sirenicapillariaceae > Limnoraphis > Limnoraphis robusta. The sequence goes on from NZ_JAYGHR010000063.1 coordinate 126,212, forward strand.
TAAGTAAGCAGTTGTTCCCCCAGTTCCTGCTCCAATTTCTAAGATTCTGATCTTTTGTTCAGGGGGAATATTTTCTAATGCTAAACTGACTGCTTTTTGAATCATAGTATTCATTACTTTTGCACCTGGAGAATTTTGGTAAAGTTGAGTGGTTAAAGTTAAATCTCCCTTCGGAAAAAGTAACTGAGTTGAATCACAATTTCCGCGCAAAACTTCAGCCAGTTGTGAACCGCAATTATGTAATAAAGTTAATTCTGCTTGAGCGTTGGGATAACGTTCTAATAAGATATTATATTTTACTTCGACGGGTGATTTATCAGGAATATTAATGACCCGCCAATGATCTTTTTCATCAGCAACTAATATCTGATCTTCTACTAATATTTCTAGTAATCGATTAAACAGTCTTTTGTGTTGGCTAACGATTCTTGATTTTAGTAATAATTCTTCAGTTGAAAATTGTTGATGTGTCTGCAAATTTAAACCCATGTCCTGAAAAGTTTTGATAATATAAGCTGAACTCAATGACTCTAGTTCGAGTAATAATTCATGATATTTGACTATCTCTGGTTGATTAATTAATTGAGTACATTGGGAAGAGAATCGTTGTCTGATGTCTTCAGGTTTAAGCAGATAATCCGCCGATTTTGTTGTATTTGTATTATTTTGAGATTTCCATTCAATTTGATATAGCCAATCATCAAATAAATTGGATTGATTTTTAAAGAGTAATTCAGGGCTGACAGGTTGAAGTTGTAAGCCTTCTATTGTCGCAATGAGTTTGTTATCTAAATCAGTAATTTTGATATCTGCCACTAAAGTTTGTTGATTCTGAGATTTAGCGGGTCTTATTTCAGCAAAACTTTTGACTGTAAAACCGGGATTATTATATAAGGTAAATCGTTCTAAGCCGATAGGTAAATAAGCTGTTGACGTATTTTTTTGACTTATACTTGCACCTAAAACTTGTAAGCATCCGTCTAATAATACTGGATGAAATATATAGTTTGAACTTTCGTTCATCAGTTTTTCGGAAATTGTTATCAGACCTAAAGACTGTGAACTATTACTCCAGAGTTGGCGAATCACTTGAAAATCTTCACCAAATTTTATTCCTCTCGCTTCTAACTGCTGATAATAGTTTTCTAGGTTAATTTCTTCCTGAAAAATATCTGGAGTTTTAATAGCTTGAGACTGGCTAGGGGTTTCGATTTTAAATTTTCCACTTGCATGAAGTAGCCAGGAAGACTGAGAATCAGATTCAGCTAAACTAAAAATTTCAAAGCTATATGCTTGGTTAGATTCAGAAGTTAAAACAGTCTGTAAAATTTTATCTTCATTTTCAATCAGAGTTAAAGGGGCTTTTATATTCACTTCTTCTAATGCTAGATTTGTCGTCTTAGTCACCTGATATCCAGCCGTTAAGACTATTTCAATAAAACCTGCTGCTGGCAAAATAACTGTATCAAAAACACGATGATGTTTAATAAATTCTAAATTTTCTAAGCTCATTATATTTTCAAATAAAAGCATATCAGACTTAGCTAGATTGAGTTTGCTTCCTAATAATAGATGTTGATTATATTCTAGCTTTTGATACTTAGGCTTATGATTAGGCTTCTTGAACCAATAACGTTGACGTTGAAAAGGATAAGTAGGTAAAGCAACTCGTTGGCGAGAATAATCTTGATCAAACCCTAACCAATTGACCTCAACTCCCGCTAGATATAATTGAGATAAACTCGATAATAGTGTCTCCCAATTCTGCTGTTTCGGTGAGAGACTGGCTAACCATAATTTCTCAGTTTCTCCTAAACAACTGTGTCCTAAATTTATTAATGTCGGTTTTGGCCCGATTTCTATAAAAACTTCTATTCCTAACTGATTTAACGTCTCTATTCCCGCAGAAAATTTCACGCTTTGACGGAGATGACGACACCAATATTCAGGCGTTGCTATTTCTTCTGTGGCTAACGTTCCAGTGACATTAGAAACAATATCGATGATTGGTCGATGATACTTAACTTTGGCTGCAACTTTCTGAAACTCTGCTAACATCGGTTCTACTAAATGGGAGTGAAATCCATGAGATACCGAGAGTTTTTGAGTTTTATATCCTTGTGTACTTATAACTTCTATCGCTTGCTGAATGGCTTGATGATTACCAGAAATAACAGTATTTTCTGGACTATTAATCACGGCTATTTCTACTGTATTGGGCTGGAATTCTAGATAAGCTTTGACAGTTTTTTCATCAGCAAATACCACAACCATTTCGCCCTTTTGGGGAAGTTGCTGCATTAAACGGGCGCGGGTGACAACCAGTTGAAGTCCATCTTCTAAACTAAACACTCCCGCCACACAAGCGGCGACGTATTCTCCTAAACTATGACCCATCAAAATATCCGGTTGAATTCCCCAAGATTTCCAGAGTTGACAGAGGGAATATTCAACAGCAAATAAAGCAGGTTGAGTATAGATTGTTTGATGAATTAAGGATTGAAAATTAGGCGAATAAAGCAGGTCTAATAAAGGGATATCAAGATAACTTTTCAGGATTTCTGCACAGTGGTTAAGGCTATTTCTGAAGCGGGGTTGAGTTTGATAGAGTTGTTGGGCTATACCTTCATATTGTGAACCTTGTCCGGTAAATAAAAAAGCTATTTTAGGAGAATTAGAGAATCTTTCACCTTGAATCATATCGGTTTTGTTACTCAGCTTTTGATGAAGTTCTTCAAGAGAACTAGCAGTGATACCGAGTCTATACTGGAAATGTGAACGCCCGGTATTTGCACTGAAACAAATATCTTCTAAAGAGGATTGAGATTGAGCTAAATATTGTTCATATTTTTGACAATATTCTTCAATGGCTACGGGTGTTTTTGCTGAGATAGTCAACAGATGTAAAGGGCGATTCTCTGAAATTTTAGCTCTATTAATAGAAGGAGCTTCTTCTAAAATAATGTGAGCATTTGTTCCACTAAATCCAAACGAACTTACACCGGCTAGTCGAGGTATTTCTCCTGAACGCCAAGGCATTAATTGTGTGGGAATAGTGATAGGCAATTCATCCCAATTAATATGAGGATTAGGGGTTTTAAAATGCAGATGAAGTGGGATATTTTCATATTGCAATGCTAATACGACTTTAATTAATCCTGCAATTCCAGCCGCCGCTTCGAGATGACCAATATTGGTTTTTACTGAACCCACAATTAATGGTTTTTCTGAGGTGTGAGTGTGGCGAAAAACAGCCCCTAACGCCCCAATTTCTATGGGATCACCTAAACTTGTACCTGTTCCATGTGCCTCAATATAGTTAATTTGTGCGGGATTAACTTTACTATTTTCTAGGGCTTGATGAATTACAGCTTGCTGAGAGGGGCCGTTCGGAACAGTTAACCCACTGCTATGACCATCTTGATTAATTGCTGAACCTCGAATTACAGCTAATATTTTATCTCCATTACTAATTGCATCAGATAAACGTTTAAGAATAATAATTCCGCAGCCTTCTGAACGAACAAAACCATCGGCTGCTGCATCAAAACTTTTACAGCGACCATCAGAAGCCAGCATTTTAGCTTTGGAAAAGTTGATGCTAAATTCGGGTGAAATAATTCTGTTTACACCTCCAGCTAAAGCGAGATTACATTCTTTGTTTCGCAAGCTTTGACAGGCTAAATGAACACTCACCAATGAAGATGAACAAGCGGTGTCTACAGCTAAACTAGGACCCGTAAAACCTAACAAATAGGAGAGACGACCTGCGGCGGTACTGTGGGAATTTCCGGTAGCAAGATAGGCATCAATTTCTGTAATCTCTCTCGTTAATAACTGTTGAGAATAGTCGTTACTGCTAATTCCGATAAAGACTCCAGTTTGTTTTTCAGTCAGCTTTTCAGGGATGATACCTGCATTTTCTAAAGCTTCCCAACTCACCTCTAAAAGTAAGCGATGTTGAGGGTCTAGACTAACAGCTTCTCGCGGTGAAATTCCAAAAAACTGAGCATCAAATTCAGCTAAATTTGGAACAAATCCACCATAACGAGTTGATATTTTTCCCGGTGTTTCAGGGTTTGAATTATAGTAAGTTTCGATATTCCAACGGTCGGGAGTAACTTCTGAAATTGCATCTTTTCCTTGCTGTAATAAGAGCCAAAATTCATCAGGATTTCTTGCACCTGGAAACCGACAGGCTAACCCGATAATGGCAATCGGTTCAGTACGAGTTGATTCCATTTCTGTGAGCTTAGACTGCATTTTTTCTAGAGCTTGCAATGCTCGGTTTAGTCTGGAACGATTATCTATTGGTTCAGAAGTTTTATTATTCATTATTTTTCCTCCTCTAAGTTTATAAATTTATCAATATCCGCTAATTTTTTATCAAGTTTATTCGCTATTTCATCTTCTGAGAGTTCTTGATTTATTTCTATTTCTAAATGTTTGGGTATGGGGTCAGGAACTTTGACAGGTTCTCGTTTAAACTCTATCGGAATAATACTTTCTAGATAGTTAATTAAAGTTTCTGTTGTCGGATAGTCAAATGCAACCGTAGAAGGCAAAGTACATTCTAAACCCGTTTGCAATCGATTTTTTAATTCAACAGAAGTCAGAGAATCCATTCCTAAATCAAAAAATCCGGTTTTTAGATCTAGTTCTGTAGGTTGAAAGCCGAGAATATTGACGATTTCACCTTTTATTAACTTTCCTAATACTGCTCGACGGTTTTTCAGAGGTGTTTGTTGAAGTTGTGGTAGCCAAGACGATAAATTGTCTATTTTTTTAGTTTCAGAAGTTGAACTAAATTCTGCAAAAAAGGGTGTAAGTTTTTTATTTGCTTGTAAAAACTGCGACCAATCAATGGGAACCACCCCAACTTGTGGGCTAGGTTGCGTGATTAATTGTTCTAATATTTCTAACCCTTGTTTGGGAGAAATCGTCCCAACTCCTTGAAAACTGATGTTAGTTTTGGCTTGATTTGCAGCGGCTCCAATCTCTGACCAAGCTCCCCAATTAATACTTAGTCCAGGTAATCCTAAACCCTGACGATAGTGAGCTAAAGCATCTAAAAATGTGTTAGCAGAAACGTGATTTGCTTGTCCAGGTGAACCTAATAATGCTGTTGCTGAAGAAAAGAGAATAAACAAGTCAAGCGGTTTATTTTGACTCAACTGATGCAAATTCCAAGCGCCTTTAATTTTAGGAGCCATTACTCGTTCAAATCGTTCGCTGTTGAGTTGCATTAATACGCCATCATTTAGCAGTCCTGCTGCATGAAAGACACCCCGTAAAGGAGGCATAGTTTGTTCTATTTTTTGAAAGATATCAGTGAGTTGATTTGAGTTAGAAACATCGGCTTGAGCTGTTATAACTTTTGCTCCAGCTTCTTCTAATTGAGTGATTTTTTCTTTAATTACTGAGTCAACAGAACGACGACTGACTAAGACTAAATATTTTGATCCTTTTTGAACTAACCAATCGGCTAATAGTAATCCTAAATCTCCTAAACCTCCGGTAATCAAATAAGTTCCATCACCTCGAATGGGTGAATTGGAAATCACAATTTTACCAATATGTTTGGCTTGTTGCATCTGTAGAAAGGCTTCTTTAGACTTTTGAACTGTAAATACTTTGCGAGGAAGTGGATACAGTTTTTCTTCTTTAAATTGTTGCATAATATGATGCAATATCGATTGAATTAAGTCCGGTTTTTTCTGGCACTCTTCAACTAGATTAATCTGAAAATAGGACGCATTGGGTTTAATTTTATAAACTTGATTATGATTTAAACCGCTTTTTCCTATTTCAACAAAACGTCCATTATCTTTAAGTACCGAAAAACTTTTATAATTATATTCACCAGCTAAAGAATTGAGAATAATATCAACACCCTGGCCTTGTGTTCGCTGCATAATTTCATCAGCAAATTCTAAAGTTCGGGAGTTCATAATATGTTTAATTCCTAATGATTTGAGAAATTCCCATTTACTTGGACTGGCTGTTGCAAAGACTTCCGCCCCAGCTTTTTGGGCTAACTGAACTGCTGCTTGACCCACACCCCCTGCGGCAGAATGAATTAAAATTTTGTCTCCTTTAGTTATTTTTGCGAGATGATTTAAAGTGTAATAAGCGGTTAAAAATGTAACCGGAATGGTAGCGGCTTCTTCATAGCTTAAACTTTCAGGAATTTGAGCAACCATTGCTACATTAACTGTCACAAACTGACTGAAACTACCCGCAGCAATTGCTATTACTTGATCTCCAATATTTAAACCGTTAACCTGATCACCGATGCGAACAATTTCCCCTGCACATTCACAGCCTAATAAACCTGCTTCTCCGGGATAAAGCCCCAACGTGTTCAGAATATCGCGGAAATTGAGTCCTGTTGCTTTGACTTGAATTTCTACTTCTTTTTTATCAGGTTTACGACGGGGTAAAGAGATTAATTGAAGATTATCTAAGGTTCCTCGTTGAGAAACAGTCAGTTGATAAGGTTCGTTTGGAACCGGCAAAGTTTCAGCGTTTTTAAGTTGACTTAAACGTATTAACCGTCCTACCGAACGAGTATCATTGCGCCAAGCGATTTGATCTTCATTGCTATTTGTTTGTATTTCTTTGAATAAAATTTCAGCCTTATTCTTAATATTATATTTAGCATCTAAATCAATTCTAACACATTTAATTTCTGGATGTTCTAAAGCGATAACTTTACCCATTCCCCAAACAGGTGATTGAACGATTCCTGATAAAGTTCCATTCTCTCCAGTTGAAATTGAACCACTGGTTACTAGCCATAAACTCGGTAATTCTGAGTCTACAGTTTTCACTAAAGACTGAACTATATTTAACGTACTATTCCATCCTAGCCGAGAAGCTATTTTTAATTCCTCAGAACTTATAGCAAGTTTTGCCCCCCTAGCCCCCCAAATTTGGGGGGAACCTTCTGATTCCCTCATTTTTTCAAGTCCCCCATGATTGGGGGATTTAGGGGGCAAGGAATTGGAAAGACTTTCTAAACTCCAGAGGTTGACGACTCCTCGCACCGTAATATTTTGAGTTTGAAGTGTTTCGAGTAGATGGTGATAGTGACTAATATTATTTGAGTCTATCTGAAACTCATTTTGGGTTAACTGTTGATAATCTAAACCAGCAAAAACGAGCGTTGAATGTTCTCCGATTTCTTGTAAACTCTCTGCTAATTTTTGACCAACGCCTTGGCTATCTGCAAAAATTAACCAGTGTTTTTGAGTTGTATTCTCTGCTAATTTATATCGTTCTTTTTGAGCAACAATAACAGTTTGCTGAGAAAAACTATCCGAATCAATTTGTGAGGGTTCAAGTGTTGCAACTTGTTCAAATCCATTTTCTGATAGTAAGTTTTTCCACTGAGAGGCTGAAATTAGAGGATAATTGGGACGGAAATTATCGCTAAATTTCCACCATCCTTCTGTTAAACCAAAGATAATATCTAGCCAGGATAAAGGTTGAGTTCCTTCGAGTAATACCAGCATTCCCCCTGGTGCTAATAATTGCTTGACATGAGCTAAGGTTTGGCGTAAATCTGCGGTGGCGTGTAATACGTTAGCTGCAATAATTATCTGATGACTTTCGGATTTATATCCTTGTAAATTTGGGTCTTTTTCAATGTCTAGAAGTTGATAGCGAACACAGGAATAGTCCTTAAACTTCTGTTCTGCTTTCGTGGTGAACAATGGAGAAACATCTGTAAAAATATATTCAATATTTTCTGTTTTTAAATGGGGTAATATATAGGCTGTTGTTCCGCCAGTTCCCGCCCCAATTTCGAGAACTTTTAGCTTTTGGGTTTGAGGTTGATTTTCTAGAGCTTTTTGAATAACCTTTTCGACTAAGGTATTCATCACTTTTGCTCCGGGTGAGTTTTGATAAAGTTGAGTTAAAAAGCTAACATCTCCACTCGGAAAAAGTAACTGTATGGGGTCTAATTTTCCTTGCAAAACTTCTGCTAAATGAGAGCCACAAGCAGTTAAAAGGGAAAGTTCCGCTTCTATTTCTGGGTCTAGACAGAGTTGGGTTTGAATCTGACTCGGAGAATCTATTTTAATCGGTTCTAGAATAACTTCCCAAGCTAGATTTTTTCTTTGCATAATTCCGGCTTCTGATAATATTTCTAATAGTCGTTCAAATAGACGTTGCTGTTTGCTTGTAATCCCTAATTTATCTGCTAATTCTTGAGATAAAAATTGCTGTTTTGCTGTAAACTCAAACCCCATCTGTCTAAACGCTTGGATAATATAGCTGAGGCTCAAATCTTCCAATTTAGGTAACAGTTGAGCGTATTTTTTAAATTTTGGTTGACTTAAAAATTGGCTAAACTCGGGGACAATCTCATCAAAAATTTCTTGAGTCTGAACTACAAAATTAGTTGCAGATGAACTTAGGGGTTGAGGTTTCCATTCAACGGTATACAACCAATCTTGTAGGTTTGGAATGGAATTTCCTAAAACCGCTTCACGAGTGACCGCTTGAATTTGTAGCTGATTGATTTGTGCAGTAATTTCCCCTTCTGAATTGGCTATTAAAATATCAGCAGAATAAACTTTAGGATTCGATGTAGAATGCAGTTTAACTTGACTCCAAAAGTGATTTTTATCTAGTTTTTTATGAATAATAAGCTGCTTAAGACTTACGGGTAAATAAGTGTCTAACTGTTCCTCTGAAAAGGCTGCACCAACCGCCTGAAAACAAGCATCGAGTAGAATGGGATGAACTTGATAATGGTTCAATTCTTCTACAATAGTTTCAGAGGGGTTAATTTGCGCTAAAACTTGGTTTTCTTTCAAGTCTAATCTGTAGACTTTATCTAAAATTTTAAAAGAATCACCATAGGTTATACCTCGATTTTGATAATTTTGATAAACAGCTTCAACGGTTTGAATTTTTCCTTTTTCTGCTGCTTTAAGATTGAATTTATTTATATTTTTAACTGCATCAGTTTGAATAGCTAACTTTCCACTGGCATGATTCACCCAAACTTGTGAAGCTTCTAGTAAGCTAAAAATTTCAAACTGATAACTTTGATTTTCCTGGGCAGTTAAAATCAGTTGAACTGTTTTTTCTCCATTTTCAGGAAGAATCATAGCCTGATGCAAAACCACATCTTCTAACCCAAAATTATCTGTAGGATTAACTTTGTTTCCCGCAGCTAACGCCATTTCTAAATAAGCTGATGCAGGTAAAATGGCTTGGTCAAATATTCGATGATCTTGAAGAAAATGAGGATAATTTTGACTCAGTTTGCTTTCAAAGTGAATGGTTTGTGAGTTGGCTACATTAAGTTTTTTACCCAGTAAAGGATGAAGATTTTGAGAGTTAGAAGAAAGCCTCATCTCAGGAATATCTTGCCAATAACGTTGGCGTTGGAAAGGATAAGTTGGTAAAGCCACCCGTTGACGAGAATAATCTTTGTCAAACCCTGACCAATTCACTTCGACTCCCGCTACATACAACTGAGATAAACTCGATAATATTGTTTGCCAATTATCTTGTTTAGGGGTGAGAGTTGCTAACCACAATTTATCACTTTTTTCTAAACAACTTTGTCCTAAACTAATCAATGTTGGCTTTGGCCCTATTTCTACAAAAATATCTATTCCTAACTGGTTTAATGTCTCTATTCCCGAAGCAAATTTCACGGACTGACGGAGATGACGACACCAATATTCTGCGGTTGTTATTTCTTCGGTTGCTAATGTTCCCGTAACGTTAGAAACAATATCAATTGACGGCAAATTATACTGAATTTTTTCTGCGACTTCCCTAAACTCGGCTAACATCGGTTCAACAAGACGAGAATGAAACGCATGGGAAACCGGGAGTTTTTGGGTTTTGTATCCTTGTTGATTGAGAGATTCTACGACTTTTTTAACGGCTTTACTTTCACCGGAAATAACGGTATTTTGCGGACTATTAATAACAGCTATGTCTACCTGATTCGGCTGTGACTCAAGACAAGCTTTTACCGTTTTTTCGTCAGCAAAAACCACAATCATTTCGCCATTTTGCCGAAGTTGCTGCATTAAACGGGCGCGAGTGGCAACGAGTTGGAGTCCCTCTTCTAAACTGAAGACTCCCGCAACACAAGCAGCGACATATTCTCCTAAACTATGACCCAGGAGAATATCGGGTTGAATTCCCCAAGATTTCCACAGTTGACAGAGAGAATATTCAACAGCAAATAAAGCAGGTTGAGTGTAGAGAGTTTGATGGACTAAGGGTTGACAATACGGCGAATAAAGCAGGTATAATAACGGGATATCTAAATGATTTTGGAGAAGTTCCGCGCAATGATTGAGAGTGTTTCTGAAGAGGGGTTGAGTTTGATAAAGTTGCAGTGCCATTCCTTCATATTGGCTACCTTGTCCTGTAAATAAAAAGGCTATTTTAGGGTGCTGTTTACTTAGAATTTGCTTGTAAAATAGTTCAGGTATTTCTTGTTTAGTAACAAAATCACTCAGAGTTTGACTTAATTTCTGGGGGGTTTGGCTAACAACTGCTAAACGATAGTCAAAGTGAGAACGTCCGGTATTAGCAGTAAAACAAATATCAGCTAACGTTACATCTGAATGAGAGATTAAATAATGATGATAACTTTGGGCTAACTCTTGCAAAGCCTTTTCGGTTTTTGCTGATAAAGTTAACAGATGATAAGAACGTTCAATTGAATTGGGTTCAGCCAAAACTTTCGGTGCATTTTCGACAATTAAATGAACGTTGGTTCCACTCATTCCAAAGGAACTAATTCCAGCAAGCTTTTGTTCAGTTTCAGTTTGCCAAGGTGTCAGTTTCTGTGGCACTTGAACAGGTAATTTTTCCCAAGGAATGAAAGGATTAGGCTGTTGAAAATGGAGATGGGGCGGAATCTTTTGATGCTGTAAACTTAAGACTACTTTAATGAAACTCGCAACTCCGGCTGCTGATTCTAAATGTCCAAAATTTGTTTTAACTGAACCTACATAAAGAGGCTGATTTTTTGAACGTTTTTCTCCCAATACTTTAGCCAGTGCTAATACTTCTATGGGGTCGCCTAATGAGGTTCCGGTACCATGAACTTCTACATATTGAATATCTTCTGATTGAACTTTTGCATTCGCTAAAGCCTGACGAATAACGGCTTCTTGGGCGGAACCATTGGGGGCAGTTAAACCGTTACTTTGACCATCATGGTTAACCGCAGATCCTCTAATTATTGCTAATATATTATCTTGATTTGCAATAGCATCAGATAATCTTTTTAAAATAACAATTCCGCAACCTTCCCCTCTTGAATAACCATCTGCTTTCGCATCAAAGGTCTTACAACGACCATCCGCAGCTAAGGCTTTTAATTTACAAAAACCAATGGTTGCTTCGGGAGATAACATTAAATTAACTCCCCCTGCTAAAGCCAAATTGCACTCTTTATTTCGCAGACTTTGACAAGCAAGATGAATGGCTAATAAAGAAGAAGAACAAGTCGTGTCTAACTGAAGTGTCGGCCCATGAAAACCGAAAACATAAGCAATACGTCCAGCCGCAATACTGCGGGTATTTCCTAAACTACTAAAGGCATCAATTAGAGTTAAATCTCCTGAATTAATATTACGACGAGAATAGTCATCAAAACTAATCCCAATAAAGACTCCAGTTTGACTTCCTCGAAGCTTTTCGGGGGATTGTCCGGCCTGTTCGAGGGCGGTATAACTCACTTCTAACAGTAAACGTTGTTGAGGATCAAGACTAATCGCTTCTCTCGGAGAAATCCCAAAAAATTGCGAATCAAATTGATAAACTTTATCGATAAATCCTCCATAACGGGTATACATTTTACCAGGAATATCGGGGTTTAAATCGTAGTATTTTTCGACATCCCAACGTTGTTTGGGAATTTCTGTAATCGCATCAACACCATTTTTTAATAGTTCCCAATAGGCTTCGGGAGTGTTTGCACCCCCAGGAAAACGACAGCCTAAACCAATAATGGCAATGGCTTCGGTTTGCGTTTCTAGTTGTTGACGGAGATGGCGTATTTCTAGCAGTGCATCTTTGAGGAGTTCTCGATATTCTGTCGATGGGGAATTCTGATTCATTGTCCTAACCTCCCCTTTGTTGTTGCTAGTTCTTGGGCGAGTAACTGTGCCATTTCTACTTCAGAAAGTAAATCAAGATTGTTGAGAGTAGATTGAACTTTTTGTGGTTGTTTTTCCTGCGTTTTTACTGTTTCTTGCTGTGTTCCAGTGGTTAAATGACTGAGATACTGGGCGAGAGATTTAATCGTTGGAAAGTTCCAGGCTATTGTCGCTTCTAAGGGCTGAGAAAGTCCTAATTTTTCTTCTAAATCCTGGGCTAATTCAACCGCCATCACTGAGTCCATTCCATAATCGGCAAAGGCATGAGTAGGGTCTATTTGATGAACAGGTATTTTTAACTTGCGACTCAGCCACTCAATTAACTCATCTTGTAAACGTTCAGTTGATTGAGAAGGGTTAAGATTAGAGAGGGATTTAAAGCAGATTTCTTTATAGTCTTGAGGTGAAACTTTTACTTGAACTTCTCTAATACTTCTTGAATCAGATTTTTGAAGTAATTGATCAACTTCCGTGTCTTCACCCGGAAAAGTTTGTTCGATTTCTCCAATGCTTTCAATATAACTATAGATTAAATCTGTGGTTTGATTAACTAATCTGACAACAGCATCATTCGGTGTTTTAGAAAGGGCTTGAGTCAGTTTTTGTTCAAAATTTAGTTGTGTCCAATTTAGAGAACGTTGAATTTCTTGAGAGGTCGAATTTAACCCCTTTAAAGCTGCCCATAAAATCCCAAATGTTGCTAATTCTCCGACCTGAATTGAAACCCATTGGCGAATTTGTAAGGATGAAAAACATTCTACAGAAGTGAGATCACGGATTTGTTCAGCCCCATCAATGAGTCTTTGATAAACTTCCGGTGCGCCCAGGGTTTGACTCATAAATTGTTCTAATTCTTGGCTATTATTAAGCACTCGTGAACCGAGAAAGAAATTTAACGTTTCTGTCGGCCCTTCAAAAATCCGTAAAACTCTGGCATCGCGTAAAATCTGAGGGGCGAAATTCGTTTCAATATATCCTCGTCCTCCCAATATCTGCACTAAATTATCTGCGGCTTTCCAGAAAAATTCTGCACCTGCGGTTTTGCAAACAGTATAAGCTTCTGCGGGAACAAATTCACCTTTATCTAATAATTTTGCGATGCGATTAACTAACGTTTCTATCGCCGTAATTTCAGCCGTTAATTCATTTAAGCGACTTAAAATAAACGGGTTATTAATCAGGTGTCCGGTAGAAATAACCCGTCGTTGGCTATACCGTAACATCAACTGGGCGCATCGTTTCATTCCGCCAATACTTGCGGCTGCAATTGCCAAACGCCCGTACATCATGGCGTCTTGGGCGACGTTTAACCCCTGACCTGCCTCGCCTAATAGAGAGTCTTTCTCAACTAACACATCATTGAGATAAACCGTATTCTGCACCATGCCCCGCATTCCCATCGTGAGGGCTTCTGGCCCCTGTCGCAGTCCGGGTGTCCCTCGAAGCACCACAAAAGCACTGATTCCGCCTGTTTCTGGGTGTTTGACGAAGACGTTAATCGCACCAGCCCAGGCCGCAGAACCACTCCAGATTTTTGTCCCGTTGAGTAACCAACTGCCTGAATTGTTAGTCGCGGTGGACTCGATGGCTTGGGGATTTGACCCGGCACTAGGTTCGGTGAGGGCAAAAGCGGCCAGTTCCCGGCCGGTCGCCAGTTTGGGGAGAAGTTCGGCTTTTAAAATGTTGTTGCCAAATTTGAGAATGGGGCGAATTCCTAATATATTATTGAGTCCAACAAATAGCGCTAAAGTGGTATCAATTGCACCGAGTTGTTCTAATATTTTTAGGGTCTCAACATTGTTTAAACCCAAGCCGCAATACTCATTTGGAACCTGCATTCCTAACAGTCCTTTGTTGCCAAAATCGAGAACAATATGAGGGGGAATACAGCGCCGTTCATCTATGAGACGAGAGTTAATATTTTCACTCGCATACTGACGCAACCATTGAATCAATTGATCGGTTTTTTCCGACGAATTATTCGCTTGATTAAGGGAGGAAAAATCAGAATAATTAATAGCATCTAAACGATTTTCTAGATATTGTTCACGACAAGCATAACGTTTAATTTTGTTGCTCGTGGTTTTGGGAATTGTACCGGGTTTCAGGAAAATCACTTCATACACTTGCAGTTGATGATGTTCTGAAATGGCGCGTTTAATTTTTTCAATAGTGTTATTAATATCAAGGGTTTTTAAAGCTGTTCGTTCGACTTCTTGAACGATAACTAAACGCTCTTCGCCTTCAAGTTCGACTCCAAAAGCAGCAGCACAACCTAAACGAAAATCTGAACTAATTTTTTGAACCGTTTGTTCGATATCTTGGGGATAATAATTGCGACCTCTAATAATAATCACTTCTTTTAAACGTCCGGTTACAAACAGTTCCCCATTTTTTATAAATCCTAAATCTCCTGTTCTTAAAAACGGCCCTTCTCCCGTTGATAAATAGGCTTTAAAAGTTTGTTGAGTCAGTTCGGTTTTTTGCCAATATCCTCGTGTCACACTTGCCCCAGAGATCCAAATTTCGCCAATTTCTCCCTCTGAACAAGCGGTTAAACTTTCAGGCTGAACAATTGCCAGGTTGTAATCAAATTCGACTTGACCACAACTTATTATTTTTTGAGCGTTACTAAAATTTTTAGATTCTACAATAATATTATAACCTAATTTTTTTCTATCAATAGTTTGCACAATTAGAGGTTTTGATTTCTTCCCACCTGAGACAAATAACGTCGCCTCTGCTAAACCATAGCAAGGATAAAATGCTTCTGAACGAAAGCCACAACTTGCAAAAGTTTCAGCAAAGTTTTCTAAGGTTTTGGCTTGAATAGGTTCAGCCCCTACAAAAGCCACATCCCAACTGCTGAGATCGAGGGTTTTTAATTGTTTAGGTTTAATTTTTTGCAGACAAAGTTGATAAGCAAAGTTAGGAGCGCCGCTCGTTGTTGCTTGATAACGGGAAATAGTTTGTAACCAACGAATCGGTTTTTGGAGAAAATTAACAGGCGACATTAAAATAACAGGAAAACCACCATAAAAAGGTTGCAAAATTCCTCCTATTAATCCCATATCATGGTAAGGAGGCAACCAAATTACACATCGGCTATTTGCAGTATGTTCAAAGCAATGATGGATGATTTTTGAGTTGTGAAGTAAGTTTTCGTGAGTTAGCATTACCCCTTTAGGGTTTCCCGTTGAACCCGAGGTATATTGTAAAAAGGCGAGGGTTTCAGGAGTAATGTTAACTTCTTCTCTTGAGTAAAAATTAGGGATTAAATGATCTGTGGTGATAATAGAGTTAGTCGCAAATTTTTGAATATTTTCTAATAATGGAGTAGTCGTTAAAATAACGCTAGCTTGAGCATCTGCGATAATACTTTGTAACCGTAAAAGGTTGGAGTTGCGCCGAGGGGGATAAGCTGGAACCGCGACAACGCCTGCATAAAAACATCCGAATAAAGCGCAAATATATTCTAAACTGGGTGGGTAGAGTAGAAGGGCGCGTTCTCCTTTTCGCCCCTGAAGTTGGTTCGCGATCGCTCTGGCTTGTTGATCTAAAGCCCCGTAGCTGAGACGAACTTCGTCCATCTCGCCATCAGTAAGAAAGATGAAACCAATGCGATCACTTTGGGTTGCGGCTCGATACTTTAGCAGTTCAACTAAGGTCGTCGCTTGATAAAGGTTTGTTGAGGTAGATTCTAGAAGCTCGATCATTTCTCTCTCTGTGACTTAACCCAAAATATGCGTTTCTTGAGAATTAATCTTAAGTTCAAGCAGAAACTTCAAGATCAGACTTGCTCAGGGTTGGGGTTAAATGCCAGCTTCGATTTCATCTGTGATACACCCGCCCAGTCAAGACTTTTTATATTATTGACATAGATTCTTGTTATTTGCAACCCTAGATGATCAATTAGATTTCCGCCCGTAGTCCCATCGGGACAACACAACCTTTGTGAGTTTAGCCAGAAAAATCGGTGAATGTACCAGGGTGATGCGATTCTCCTTCGCCGAGGCGGCACGAACAGTCGGAAGTTCAAACTTGCTTGTTGAAAATTACTCCTTATATTAAAAGAAAGAGACTTTTGACTTCCCCAAATTTTGACAAGATGTGTACCCCGTCAACTTCGGTTGCAGGGGGAAGCAAATCGATCAGAGATCACCGTTGATTAAAACGAACTTCTCAGCTATTTGAGACTTAGTTTTAATAACGGTAGATGAGAGTGTATCACTTTTAGGAGGATTTTGAAAAGACTTTTGTGAAAAATATATGATAAGTCAACTTATAATCTATACAGTGTAAGGGTTTTAGGGGTTTGCAGCTTTCTCCGGTTTGGGCTAGATCTCAGGGTTTCCCACTCAGGCTTCCTCCCCTCTGTTAAAAAGTATTCTCAATAATTTTTAAGATTCTCTCGATCAACCTCAAAGTCCCCCTTTGCTGATTAAGGGGGATTTGGGGGGAGCAATTCTCTTATTGTTTCGCAAAAGAGAAGACAAAATTGGAAAATCCAACAACTTCTCCTGAAATTTTACTCGGGGTTAACGTTCCGCTTAAAACCAGTTTATTACCATTAAATCCGTTCAATTCTAGAGTCACTTCATTTCCTTGTCTGGAGGCTTTTAACGTTCCTTGCTGAAGAATTGTATCTTCCCAAGTATCGTTTTTAGCATTGTACTTAGAACCGTGATGTTTCCAAGTTCCTTGATAGTTGGAACCCGAGTTAGAGAAAACCACAATTTCAAGGATGGTGAGAGCATCATCTCCTTTGGCGT
This sequence comes from Limnoraphis robusta BA-68 BA1, assembly GCF_034932365.1. Classification (NCBI taxonomy): domain Bacteria; kingdom Bacillati; phylum Cyanobacteriota; class Cyanophyceae; order Oscillatoriales; family Sirenicapillariaceae; genus Limnoraphis; species Limnoraphis robusta. The sequence continues at coordinate 143,136 of NZ_JAYGHR010000063.1, forward strand.
GGAGGTTTCCTTTCCAGTTTCCTTTGAAATCAGGAGAGACTCCAAAATTAGTATTAGGCTGAATTTGCGGCTGAACTGGAGTCCTTTGAATTTGACTATTCTGAGCCATTCTAGCTAATCCTGGAGTTGGACTCACACTCAAAGCTAATCCAACTAAAAAGGTATTAACTATAGTGAAAGTAACGATGGATTTTTGAGAAAAAAGCATGATTTAGTTCCTCTATTCTTGTGGAGTTGTTTTCCTTCTCTACTGTTTGAATAGGAGGAACCCAAAGCTTTTATGCACTCTCAAAGATTTCAGGCTTCATCTCCTGTTATACAAGACTTTCAGGACTATCTGCGAAAATAATCGTGCTAGAGTTGAGACTCGGATCAATCAGATACTCACTAATACTCTGACTCGCTTCCACTTCCGCTAAGTCTTGAGAACTAATGCCATTTCGGGTTAAAAGTCGATAAGTAACAGGAACGGCGCCTTCTTCACTTTCCTCTGGAGGGAGAGAACTGTCATCAAAAATCGGAACACTAATGCTTGCGGTTTGTTCGGTAATAGTAAACGCGAACCCGGTAAAATCAAAGTCTCCTGTCGGGAAACTTTCACCTCCTGTATAGGAAAGTTCGGTGAGATCGAGTTGAGTCAAAGATCGAGGAAGATCGCTGTCTACAAATACTCGTAGTCCGTCTTCTGGAGGCGGTTGATTGAGTGAAAATTCAAAGTTTAACCGAGTTCCTTCTGTTTCAATCAATGTGTTTGGACTCGCGCTAAAACTCACTTGAATTAACTCATCTTCTGGTTCGGGATTATCCGGCAGATTTCCATTATCGGAGGGATTTTCAGGAGGTTGATTGTTATTATCATCATTCGGTTCATCTTGATCATCATTATCATTTTCAGGATTGGGATTTTCTTCATTTTCTAGAGGAGAAATATCCAGTTTATTAGCCTCAACATCAAGAACTGCTAAAATTTCATCAGTATCCAACAAGCGAATTTGAGTTAGACCATTTTGTTGGGTGGTTCGGAGTTGATCAAAGGTTAATTCTCCAGCGAGTTCAAAGCTATCTGTTCCGGCTTCAAAACCTACAATGGTATCGGTTCCTTGACCTGTTGAAAGCATAAACTTATCCCGTCCTAACCCGCCAATTAGGGTATCATTTCCTGCATCTCCTGAAAGAAAATCATCTCCTTCACCTCCAAAAATTAAATCATCTCCTTTACCCCCATAAAAGCTATCATTCCCCTCCTCGCCAATTAGTGTATCTTCATCTTGATTTCCAAAAATTAAATCATCTCCTTCACCTCCGATGATAAAATCTCGACGTTGAGAATTTCCGCTTGAAGGATCATCACCAAATAGAGAATCATTTCCTTTTTCTCCAAAAATTACATCATTCCCTAAACCACCAATAATCCGATCATCATCTTCACCTCCAAATAGATTATCATCCTTCTCTAAACCTAAAATAGAATCATTTCCTTGATTTCCAAAAAGCGCGTCGTTTTCTTCGGTTCCAATCAGTTCATTATCTTCTAAATCTCCGAATATTTCTGAGTTAATCTCTGAATTTAGTTCGGGAGTAGGTAATTCAATTTCTATCGGAATAATCGGTTCGGGTTCCGGTTCAGCTTCCAGTTCAGGTTCAGGAGAAAAAGATTCCGGAATAGGAGGAAGTTGGGGAACAACAAACGGTGAAATCAGGAGTTCAAAGCTATCTTGAATTTGATTTGCTTGCGAGTCACTAGCCGTTACAGTAACATTAAATTGTCCGGGTTGTGTGGGAATTCCAACGATTAATCCACTGTTTGAATCAAAGTCTAAATTAGCAGGTAAACCTGTTACTGAATAGGTTATAAGATCGTTCTCAGGATCACTAAAATTTTGACTGATATTGAGACTAAATCCTAGCTGTTGTAATCCAGCTTGATCTGAGATGGGTGTTGTTAAAACTGGAGGTTGGTTGGTTGAATCATCAGGAGTTTCATCAATATCCTCGTCAGGATTCTCTCCCGAATCATCAGGATTTTCATCAATATCCTCGTCAGGATTCTCTCCCAAATCATCAGGATTTTCATCAATATCCTCGTCAGGATTCTCTCCCGAATCATCAGGATTTTCATCAATATCCTCGTCAGGATTCTCTCCCGAATCATCAGGATTTTCATCAATATCCTCATCAGGATTCTCTCCCGAATCATCAGGATTTTCATCAATATCCTCGTCAGGATTCTCTCCCGAATCATCAGGATTTTCATCAATAAATGTAATTGAAATCGGAGTATAATCTTCTGCTAGGTTATAATTTTCACTTTCTACTAATTGAAAACTAATAACTTGTTCTTCTTCGTCAAGAACATCTTGAAAAATGGGTAAACTAATACTAGCATTCTGTTCAAGAATGGTAATAGCAAAAGCAAAAAAATCTTCATTGGGTGAAACATCATTAATATTTCCAATTCCTGATGAGTTAACATTGGATAAATCAAACTGAGTAAACCCTTGAGGAGTATTACTTTCCAAAATCACCGTAATCCCTTCTTGCGCTGGAGGTTCGCTGAGTTCAAAGTTAAAAGTTAACTCAGTAGATTCAGTTTCGATTAACGTTTCAGGAGTTGCAGTCAAGCTAACAGTGGGAATATTCGGAGGAATATTCGGCGGTTCTTCAACTGTTAGATTAACGGTAGCAATATTAGAATTGTCGGTTCCATCGTTTACTTGATAGGTGAAACTATCGCTTCCAGTAAAATCTAAATTGGGTGTATAATTAAATGTTCCATCTGGATTGAAGGTTAAACTTCCATTACTTGGTTCAGTAATTAAAGTAGCCGTGAGTTCATCGCCATCATCATCGATATCATTGCTAATAATTCCTGACGTTGGGTTAACTGTTAAAACGGTTTCAAATGGAGTGGTATAGTTATCATCCGTCGCAACTGGAGGAATATTAGGCGCTTCTCCAACTGTTAGATTAACGGTAGCAATATTAGAATTGTCGGTTCCATCGTTTACTTGATAGGTGAAACTATCGCTTCCAGTAAAATCTAAATTGGGTGTATAATTAAATGTTCCATCTGGATTGAAGGT